>CAZXIF010000023.1:0-13992 GCA_964640395.1 uncultured Gammaproteobacteria bacterium
AGTTGATTATTTATCCTATGGCCTACTGCTCGCGACCGTAGTGGTGTTGCCGTGGTTGGTAGACGGCGGGTTAGTGAACGCAGTCGTAGGAGCCAAGTATTACGGGCTTATTTGGTTGTTGGGGCTGGCGCTCGTGCTCAAAGGAATCAAGGTAATGCTCACCAAAACAATAAACTACCGGGCATCGGTGCTCGATATTCCGGTGATTATTTTAGGACTGACGACCCTTCTGTCAACCATTTTTTCCAATTCATGGGGTATGAGTTTGGTCGGAACGAGTGAATTTTTTACCCTGTCGTGGTTAATGGTTGTGCTGTTGACGGTATGGTATCTGCTCTTAACCAATACGATAAATACACGCTCACGTTGGCAAGTCATATTTGATGTCATGATCGGGGTTGGCATGGTGACGATGATAGTCTTTATCATGCAGTGGGTATGGCAGATCGACATCCCGAGATTTATCTTTGGTGTGTCAGTAGTCAATACGCTCGAAGGGGTAAATGGGACCTTTGGTATCTGGGTAGTCATACTAGCTCTGTTAACGTTGGGATCGCTCTTGCACAAAAAAATCCCGACCGGAAAAAGAATTTTCTATTTTGTGGGGTCATTATTAGCCGTAATTACTCTGGTATTACTCAGTTTTAAAGCGGTCTGGATAGCCTTTGCGCTAGCGTTGTTTTTACTCCTATTACTGGGAGTGGGCTTTATTCAAGAAGTTAATCTGACCTGGTTAACCGGGGTATTCGCGCTGTTTATTTTTACCATTATTTTTATAATTTTTGATACTCCGCGGTCATTCCAGTCGGTGCTCCCGTTGGAAGCTTCTTTGAACTCTGCCGAATCGTGGTCGATTACCTGGGCGGGCTGGTCGACCAGCGTGAAGAATCTTCTAATTGGTAGCGGACCAGGGACATTTGGCATTAGTTTTTCTCAGTTTAGAAGCGCCGCCGTAAATGCTGATCCGGTAGCAATAAATTTACGCTTCAACCATCCGCTCAGCACGGCCCTTGGTATTTTGAGTGAAGGTGGGGTACTCGTGTCACTTACCTGGTTACTGGTAGTCATTATGACCAGCGTACAGCTAGGCGTAGTCGCGGTGAGAATTCGGGCAAAATATGGCTTGGAAAATATTTCTTCCATTTTGGAAAGAGGTAAAAAATCTCTGGAATGGGAAACGCTCTTGGTAGGAATCAGTTGGCTGGTATTGACGGGGAGTATGGGTTGGTTTTTTTACGGGCCGGTGCTCTGGTGGTTGTGGTGGTTTCTATTGGGACTCCTGGTGGTCGGCCTTTCGTTTAGCAGCGAACCTATTATCCGGGTAAAACAGTTTGTATTGGCAGCTGTGCCTGAACACCAAGTAGCCGGCTCGTTTGTGCTCGTAACACTCTTAAGTTTAGTGGTGTTTGGAGAAGTCTGGACACTGCGCTTTTATTCGGCTGACAAGCTCTATGCCGCCGCCCGCCTGGAACAAAACTATATAGTAGCCGAGCAGCTGCTTTTGCAAGCGATTGGCCGCCGCGCTTCGGCAGAACAGTACCATGTAGCTTTGGCGCAAGTATATTTGCTACAAGCCGTAGAGGCCAGCCAGACGCCATCCGCTGATACCGATCGAGTCGGCACCTTGGTAGGGCAAGCGGTAAATCAGGCTCGCCAAGCTACGGAATTAGCACCCCGCTCCGTAGCTGTCTGGGAGAATTTAGCCACCATGTACGAAAATGCCGCCACGCTCATTCCCGAAGCTAGGCAGTGGTCAATCAAAGCCCTTGTCGAAGCGCGGGCGCTCGAGCCAACGAACGCTTGGTTAGCCTGGCGCTTGGGCAATAACCAGACACTGGCCAATCAATGGGGCGAGGCAGTCATGAGTTATCAAGCCGCCATATTTTTGAAATCAGAATATATCGCCAGCTATCTCGGCCTGGCCAATGCCTATGAGCAGCAAGGCAACGTGGGTAAAGCGATCGGCGTGTATCAAGCCATTGCGCCGCTTAGTACTGGCAATCCGGAGGTGCTCTTCCAATACGGACGACTGTTATACAATCGTAATCAAGGCGAGGACCAAACCACCGCCCTGTCGCTGTGGCAAGCGGCCGCGCGTCTTGATCCAAGGCATTCTAATGTTTTATACAGTTTGGGATTGTGGTATGAAACCGCTGGTAAAAAAGCCGAAGCGTTGGAGTACTACTTGAAAGTGGCCGAACTAAATCCAAATAATAAAGAAATCAGCGCTAAATTAAAAACTCTCAGCAGCAAACTTAAAAAATAATATGAAACAGCAGCTACTCATAATGGTAATTTTTTTAGGCAGTCTTGGCAGTGTTTCGGCAGCCTTAGCCGCCATGTCTTCGGCCAGTTATCAAATTAGCGCCGATTATATTGGTGTTGGTGGAGGCTGGAGTAGCAGCACAAATTATACCTTAAACGACTCAGTGGCTAACTTAGGATCAGGTTTTGTTTCCAGTACCAGCTACCAGGTCCAAGGTGGATTTGTGTCCAATGATAGCGGTACCATTGGTTTGAGTATCAGCGCCACTTCAGTTAGCTTGGGTACCTTAAGTGTGTCTGCGGTAAGCAGTGGCTCAGTAGTAGCCACAGTCACCACCGATCAATCTACTGGTTTTACGCTAGCGGTCGGCAGCGTGAGCGGCAGCAGTCCGACCGCAGTCAGTGATGGCGCCGTCACCGCCGGCAGCGAAGAATATGGGATTACGACCAGTGGTACCTATAGCGCCGTAAGTACGCATGTCGCTGTCGTGGCTGGCTTGACGCTGGCTTCGGCCAGCGTGCCGGTGACCAACGAGGCGACAACGTTGACCTTTAAAGCTTCGAGAAACACCAACTCAACCGCCGCTACCTACAGTCAAACGGTAGTGCTGTCAGCTGCTACCAACTTTTAAAAGTATGCATATTTTTCGCCTTCTAAAAATTACGATAGTAGTAGCTGGGGCAGTCTGGCTACTAAGGCCGAGTACCTCCGCCCAGGCTTTTACTATCACTCCTACCAAATATGTCATTACCGTTGATCCGGGGACAAAGAGCCAGTTAACGGTAAAGGTTACCAATACCGATAACTCCCCGGTAACTATTCAGCCTAGTGTCACCGGGCTAGCGCAAGACTCCCTAGGGAGACCAATTTTTGGCGCAAACATTGACCAGGCTGAGTCCTGGGTGTCGGTAGGGGAGAACGGCCGTTTGCCCCTACTATCTCCAGGCGAGGCCACCACCCTTACCTATACTATTCGGGTTCCAGTCGGCGCTGCCCCGGGCTCACACTATGTTGGTTTGGTAGTAAACGCGTTGCCACTAACCACAACCACCAACGCCGGTTCCAGCAATGGCACCGGTCTCAGTGGTCGGTTAGTAACGCTAGTGTCTATCCAGGTAGCGGGCACTGCTCACGAGGAGCTGGCCACTCATTTGGTGGTTCGTTCCCCAGTGATTGGTAGTCAAGCGCTGTCCTTGCTGATCGCTTTAGAAAACCAAGGAAATATCGAAGTGCCGCTCGCCGGAAAATTACGTTTTAGTGATTGGCTTGGCCGCCATCAAGGCGAGGCCAAAATTAATCTAGGCAACGAACTGCTCTCCGGCGCCACGCGTCAGCTCACTTACCAAGCAACTTTGCCAAACCCCTGGACCAGTTGGCTACAAAGCTCACCGGCCCCAACCACAGTAGCAGACTTTACTCCAGACCAACCCGTCACTTCGTTTACCCACCTGTTTCGTTGGCCGGGGAAATATACCGTCGCTCTAGATATTGCGTTTGGCAAAACCAGACAAACCAGCACTCGGACTGTGGACGTATGGTACCTGCCTTGGTGGAGTATCGCTGGAGGCTCAATTTTCTTGCTTTTATTAGTTAGTGGGTTTTATTATACGCGACGATTGCTTGTTAATTATAGTAATAAGCGCTGAAGCCAATTAAGTACGTATGATTAAAAATAGCCGCGCCCCCGAGCGAACCAGGATAAAAAAATATGGTCTATTATTGGCGCTAGGCGCGGTAATTTTTGTTTGCCACGCTTACCAAAGTCAGGTACGAGCCGCTACCAGCGGCCAGACAGTTAACGTCGGTATGACCGTGGCAGCGCCAACTCAAACCACCGAGACTGGTTCTTCCGGGCGTGGAGTCAGCTCCGCCCCGGTATTAACAGACGCCGCACCGACCATTAGCGCGGTAAATTTTGTCTTGGCGCCGACTATGGTTACCGTTGCCTGGAGCGCTTCAGATGACAATGGATTGAAGTCCAGCAAGTTTGAATATGGACTGACTACCAACTACGGTCAAGGAGCCATCATAACCGGCGCTTTCAAAGTATCGCTGAGCTCCCTAGTGACCAGTACGGTTTATTTTTTTAAAATTACGGTTACCGACACCGCCAATCAAATCACCATAAATACCGGTTCATTCAAAACCAGCGCCGGCCCAGTTGCCGCTCTGCCTCTCATTAGCTCGGTTGCAGTGCTCGTGGATACCACGAGCGCCACCATAAGTTGGCTTACCGACATCGACACTACCAGTGAAATTAATTACGGAGCCACCGCCGACTATGGCTCTAAGGTCCTTGATGCTACGCTGGCTGCGACTCATAAGTTAATTATCAAGGGGCTACAGCCAAATACCGCCTATCATTACCGCCTCATCGCGACCGATGCCAATGGCAACAGCCAGTCTGTCGCTGACGCGATTTTTACTACTCACAAAGAAGCGCTGCCGCCTCCGGACGTGTCACAGCTACGAGCCATACCGGTCGGCCAATCAATTGTTATCAATTGGACCAACCCAACTTCCGCCGCCGCGCCTGATTTTAAAGAAGTTAAAGTAGTTAAAAAAATCGGCAGTCGGCCGACCTCCCTGTCTGACGGCGCCCTTATCTATACCGGCTTTGCGGAGGAAATAATTGATCCGGAAGTCAGCCCCAATATTAAATATTATTATAGTATTTTTTCCGTCGACACCTCGGGCAATACGAGCGCCGGCACTTTTACCAGCGCAGAATTACCTCCTCCACCCGGTCAAGAAATATGCGGCAATAACAAAGACGACGATGCCAATGGAAAGGCTGATTGTGCTGACAAAGCCTGTGTTTTATCCACTTTCTGCTTGCCAAAAGAGCCTGTCCCCACTCCGGAAAAACCCGCTACCGAAACTCCAACTCCCGAGAATCCAGGCAGCGCGGCCAGTACCACCGTTTTTGCGCGTGCGAAAATTAGTTTGGACCAGGTTCAATTTTTAGCCGCCAATCGTCTGATCCCCCTGACCTTGCAGGGCATCACCATCTATAATTTAAATGGGTTCAATCTTTCCGTCGCGTTACCGGACAACATCCTGTTAAAAAAACCAGCCTCCATTACCATTGCCATCACTGGCCAGGGCATGTACCAACTGCGCTACGAGGCCAGCGCTCAACGCTATATTAGCGACCTCGTCGTTCCAGCGCCGGGCGAGTACCGCAGTTTTATTATCATTGATTATGGAACTTCAGAGATTGAATCGCTGGCCTTTACTTTAGCCAGCTTACCCTGGGGGCAAGTGACCGCGGACGGCATTCCTTTGTCAAATGTTATCGTTAAACTTTTGTCTGCCGACGGTAGCCCGGTAGCTATGGAAAGTTACGGTCAGCCGAGTGAATTTACAACCAAACAAAACGGGCAGTATGGCTGGGTGCTTCCCGCCGGGAAATATTTCGCCAAATTTTACCTCGCCGAATATTATGAATTTTCTACGTCGCTGATTGCTACGCAAAACAATATTTTTAATGAATCCATTCAACTGGTTGCCAAGCCGCCAAAATTGAGCGAAGTCATCGATTTGGATAAACCGCTTCAGGAAAATTTAAAAAATATTGCCAAAAATTTATCGGCCAAAGGCAAAGCCACCTTCAAGTTACTGCAAAATTTATCCAATGATCCGCTTATACAAAAAGCCGCCGAGACAGTAGTCGCGCCCGCGGCGGTGAGTGTGGTGGCCGTCAGCTCCGGGGCCTTTATTCCCTGGGGTGATATCTGGCCGCTGCTAAAACTTTTATTCTTACAACCCATTCTATTAATCGGCAAACGCAAACGAGAGAGTTGGGGCCAAGTCTACCATTCACTTACCAAATTGCCCGTTGATTTGGCGATCGTGCGTCTGCTTGACAACGCTACCGGTAAAGTGGTGCAGTCGCGAGTTACTGATAAAAATGGCCGGTATTATTTTACGACTACTCCGGGAAATTATCGCTTGGAAGTAGTGAAAGATAAGATGAGTTTTCCCTCCAAGCTGTTAAAAAATTTTAACGAAGACGGTCGACGCGTCGATATCTATCATGGAGAACAGGTGATAGTAAATGAAAAATATCCGGCCATTACCGCGAACGTTCCACTCGATCCGGCCGGTGAAGTCAAGCCCCCCAGCCGCCTACGACTCGAAAAAATCGGCCGTCGCGCTCAAGCGCTGCTTTCGTCATTAGGGCTTATTGCCACCGCTGTTTCTTTTTACATTTCACCCAAATGGTACGTTGGCGCTTTGTTGGTGGGGCATTTGGCGATTACGTTTATCTTCCGTCGTTTAGCTAGGCCAGCTAAGCCCAAGAGCTGGGGTATTGTGTACGATATCGCCAACCAGAAGCCGATTGGCCGTGTAATCGCCCGCCTGTTCAGCGCTCAATTCAATAAAATGATTTCCACGCAGATTACCGATGGTAAAGGACGTTACTATTTCTTGGCTGGGGACAATCGTTTTTATGTCACCTACGAGCACAAGGACTATCAGTCAAACAAAACCAATGAGATTGATTTAAGTGGTAAAGAAATCGACACTATTCGTGATAATATAGCCTTAATTAAAAAAACAAACCCTAATCCAGCCAGCAATGATGTCCCCAGGCCAGAATCAGGAAAAACAGGAAAATAGGTGGGAGTCTCTTTTGCGAAAAGTAGGCTATGTTGAAAGTTGGCCAACCAAACAGCCTCTATTTTGCGTTACCCGCGGACGCCTTGCTATTCGGGGGATATTTTTTTTCTTTTTATTGATGGGAATCGTTGGCGGACTAATACGATTCACCGCGAACAGAACCCTCGCCGCCTCTCCACCCTCCACCATCACCTACGAAGGTAAAGTGCTCCTCAACAATGCCGCGGTTACCACGACGTTGTCCATGAAGTTTGTTTTGTACGATGCCCTTACCGCCGGCAATGCTTTGTATACCGCGGCCGGTACGATCGGCACGCCCACGGCCGTGTCTATCACCCCAACCTCTGGATTATTCAGTATTGATCTGGGCGCAGGCAGTACCAATGCTCTTGACCCGACTATCTTTAGGGACAATAGCGGGGTCTATCTCGAAGTCATCATTGGTTCTGAAACCCTCTCTCCCAGGAAAAGAATTAATAGTAGCCCTTACGCCTTAAATGCCTTGTATCTGAATGGGGTCGGCACCAATACGGTCTCGTCTTCAACGTATATACCTTTATCCGATAGTATTGGTAATTTTCAATTCAATCGGATTACCTCCACCGCTTTCTATGGTTCAGGCACCAGTACCTTTACGACTACGACGGTAAGTAGTTCGACGATTGGGACGGCGAATATTAGTAATCTTAATCTCTTCGGCACGGTGACAGGCTTGTCTTTGGGAAGTATTGGTGGCACCTCTGTCTTAGCCTACCTGGCCAACAACCAAACCCTCACCGGATTAAATACTTTTTCAGCCACCACCACCTTTACCACCTCGACCATCAGTAGCAGTACCCTCACCCAAGCCAACATTCAAAATCTCGTAGTCAACGGCACTCTAAATCTTCCGGCCAACAGTGTCACCGATGCCATGATCCCAGATACGATCACCGCCAGTAATTATTTACTGCTAGCCGGTGGCACCCTAGCTGGCAATCTGAACCTGGGTAACAACGCTATCTCAAATGTGAGCACGCTCAGTGTGAATAGCACGCTTGGCGTGACTGGTCTATCCACGCTCACCGGCGGATTTATCTCCAATGCCAGCAGCTCGTTTAATCGTGCGCAGTTCGCTGGAGTGCTCGGCGTTTCCTCAACTTTGCTCGTGAGCGGCACCTCCACCTACTATGCCGGTGCAACTACCACGATCATTGATGGTCAATCCTTAATGATCGGCAAAAGCACCGGCTTCAACCAAGGACTGTTTTATGTCAACACTGCCTCCTCCACCGGCAGTATTGTGTCGGCTTCAGGTACCTTGATTTTTTCCGGCACTACTGGAGCCACACCAGTTGAAGGCGCTGGCACCCGCCTGATGTGGATACCCAGTAAAGCGGCCTTCCGGGCCGGATTGGTCACTGCCGATAAGTGGGATGCTGCTAACATTGGAACACAGAGTATTGCTATGGGCTATGACAATCAAGCTAATACGAATTCCGTAGCCATTGGGTATGGTAATAATGTCACGGCAGACACTTCGTATGCCTTTGGATATGCTAACTTATTAACAAGTGGTAACAGTATATCGGGTGCGTTTGGTAATGGTAATACGATTTCAAACGGCCCTTTTAATTATACCTTTGGTACTTTGAATGCCGTCGCGAATGCTGCTGGATATGCCCTGCTTGTGGGACAAGACAATTATGCCTTCTCCACAGCGGGCGGTTATGCTTCTGCTTTTGGAGCATTTAATGCTCTTTCTGCGTCTGGTGAACATAACAAAATCTTTGGGAGCAACAACACTATTAGTGGCGCAGCCGATTCTTCTTTGGCTGTGGGTAGGTATAACACCGTTGGTGGTGGATCGTATTCCACGGCTTTTGGTGGACGATACGGTTATGTAAATGCCAACCATTCTATTGTTACCAATTTATACAACACGGCCGAGCTTATGGACAGCACTCGTGGCCTAACTAGAAACAATACTTTTGCAATTGCCAACGGGTATTTAACAGTTGGTAATTGGGCGCTTGATCCCGCGGCACTCACCGGCACTACTTCGACGGTGTCGGTGTCGGGAACTTTGGCCATTGGGGCGCCGGGGATTGGTGGGTTATACGTCAGTTCCACCATTGCCACCACCACCCTCAAATCTTATGCCAGTAATAGTGCTGGCTCAGCGGCTTTCCTGTTTAACACCAACGCTGCCTTTACCTCTGCTCAAGATCGTTGGCTGGCTTTGTTCCAAAATAATGGTACTAATAAAGTCCTCATCTCTACCGATGGCACGGTCAGTACGACCGGTGGTTTTTTTGCTAATACCACCTCCACTTTCACTACCACCACGGCCGTGAGTAGTACCATCATCACCGCCAACGTGACCACCGGAAATATTGCCAGCTTACTCGGTAACACGGCTTCGCTTGGGAGCACCCTTAATGTGACCGGTCTGTCCACGTTCACCGGCGGATTTATCTCCAACGCCTCCTCCTCGATTGGAGCCAATTTACAAGTGGCCGGAGTGCTCAATGCCTCCTCTAGCCTATTGGTTGGTAATTCATTCATTCTCAATCAGGGTAGTGGTTTTAACCAAGGTCGCTTCAACCTGGATTCATCGGGTAACCTAAGCGCTTCCGGCACGCTCGCTGTCTTTGCTACTTCTACCTTTGTGACCACCACGATGGCGAGTAGCACGATTACCACCGCGAACGTGACTTCCCTCTTTGCCAATACCGCCAGCATTGGCACGCTGACAGTCGCCAGCTGTACTGGTTGTGGCAGTGGCAGTGTATCCCTCAGCGCTAATCAAACATTGACCGGCCTTAATACCTTTACGGCCACCACCACCCTCGCCACCACGACTTTTACCGGCAATTTATTAGTGAATGTGGGCAATCAATATGACATTGGGGCTTCTTCGACACAATGGCGTTATCTTAACTTACGGCAAGGTATGCTGATTGGAGACGGTTCGACTACGACCACCATTGATGCTACCCAAATACGTTTTCGTGAAGCGAGCGGCTTTGCTCTCGGTAGATTCTATGTTGATTCCAGCGGTAACATTAGTGCGTCGGGCACTATTACCGCGGCCAGTAATTTTTTGCCGATCGCTTCGCCCGCCGTCTCTACCAGTACCTCACGAGCAACGACCACGGTTGATGCGGGGTCGGGTTTCACGGGTTTAGGTACATCAGTTATCATTGGTCGAGATGGGTTGCCACTCATCGCCTACTATAACAGTACGGACGGGTCTTTGGATGTCGCCCACTGTGGCAATATTACCTGTTCGAGCGGCAATACCACTACTACGGTGGATACTGGCACCGGCGCCAACTTCACCGGGCAATATCCTTCCCTAGCTATGGGTTCAGATAATTTACCGATTGTTTCATATTACGACGGTTCCTTCAATGATTTGATAGTTGCCCACTGTGGTAATGCGACCTGTACTAGTGGGAATACCACCACTACGGTAGACTCCGCGAACGTTGTGGGGCTTTATACCTCTCTGGCCATCGGGACTGATGGGCTCGCCATTATTTCCTACCAAGATAATACTAACGGAAATCTAAAGGTAGTACATTGCGGCAATCTTCTGTGTAGCACTAGTAATACGATCACTATAGTTGATGCTGGTGCCAACGTTACTGGTCTTTACACCTCTCTGGCCATTGGCACTGACGGCTTCCCCGTTATTGCCTATAATAATAGTACCGGTAAAACGCTGGACGTCGCCAAATGCTCTTCGATTATTTGTAGTGATACCGCCAACAATGTTACTAGCACGCTTTTGGTCAGCGGAGGCAACAATAGAGGGCTTTATACCTCTCTGGCCATCGGGACTGATGGATTGCCGGTGGTGGCTAGTTACGATGCTGAGGCTACGGCTACCAGCCTGGAAATAATCAAATGTAGCGATAGCCGCTGCGTGGCAGCGATGTCAGGTGGCAGCTACAGCGAATCTTTAAATGATGTTGGCTTATACACCTCAATTCGTATTGGTCCGGACGGCCTGCCGCTCGTGGCTTATTATGATCAAACCAACACCAGTCTACGCTTATTGCGTTGTTTTACTAAGGACTGTGGCACCGCCACCTCTACCTTAGTAGATACCGGAGTGATCATTACTGGGCAGTACACTTCCTTAGTGATTGGCACCGATGGCTTGCCATTGATCGCGTATCATGACAACACTAATGGCGATCTTAACGTAGCGCACTGTGCTGATATTACTTGTAGTGGCACCAGCAATCCCGGGAGCTTAGCTGGAGGTTCGAATATCGGCAGCACCGGAGCTTTTTTTAATAATGTCTACGCCAACCAATTCTGGGGCAAACGCTTTCAAGTGGCCGCCTTTGACGTGGCCGAAGAATATCCGACGAACGATGCCACGCTTGCTCCGGGTGAGGTCGTGGCCTTTGACAGTACCAACCCGGGCTATGTACGCCGCGCTACTGATGTAAGTAAGGTGATTGGCATAATTTCTACACAACCCGGCCTAGTATTGGCGAATTGGAAAAATGACGAATCTTCCTCTTATCAAGTAGCCGTGGCGCTCGCTGGTCGCGTACCACTCAAAGTAAATTTGATGAACGGTCCGATTGCCATCGGCGACCACCTAATGTTGTCAGGTGTTCCGGGCGTCGGCGCCAAAGCCGATGGCTCCGGGCCGACCATCGGTATTGCTATGGAAAATTTTCTGGTTGGGCCGAGCGGCCAAATAATGGTATTCGTTAATATTGGCGCGAGCAGAGAAGCTGGCGTTTCTGAAAACTTCACCCTCGACACCACCACGAAAACTATCACCCTTGGCACTTCCAGCACTCCCTATGCCCTCGCCATCAGCGACACCTTAAGCTTTCTCTCCCCCACACTCAACACCATTTCATTCGCTACCTCCGGGCTATTTACCAGTGGTGTAGGTGACTTCGCAGGCGCGCGGGCTTTTGTCCTGAACGCCGAGAGCTTCTCCCCCACCAGCACCTTATCTCTGGCTCAATATATTCTCTCTCTCCGTTCCAACAACACCCCCGTCTTCTCCGTCAGCGCGGTTGGCGATGTGGTAGCCAAAGGCACTTACTATGGCGCCAGCGCCACCTTTGGCACCTCCACCAACCCGGGTGATTTAGCCGAAAGAGTAGATATTGCCGCAGACGATACCGTCGAAGCCGGAGATGTGGCTAGCGTTGACCCTAATACTCCTGACACCTATCGTAAAAGTCAAAAGGCGTATGATCAATCAGTCGCTGGAGTTATTTCAACTAATCCCACTATTATCATGGGTAATGGTAAAACATCTCATACCGGAGTCCTCGCCCTGACTGGTAGAGTCCCGGTGAAAGTGACTAATGAAAATGGCAACCTAAGTCGGGGAGATCTCTTGGTCGCCTCTTCAAAACCGGGGCATGCCATGAAATATGATCCGACCACCGACAACAGCGAACGCATGGTCGGGGTTATCGGTATTGCTCTTGAACCACTTACCACTAGTGACGGCAAGATACTGGCGTTGATTAGGACAGGCTGGGCGTTTAGCCAAACCAAAACTATCAAACAATTACAGAATGATTTGGTGCAATTGGCTACGGCTCCGATTTCAGCGCATGCGGCTGAGTCCCTCACCGTCACCGGACAAGGTAATACAATCAAGATCAACCAGGGGATACTTGACCTGAGCGCTGCCACACTTATCAAAGCCAGTGCTATTGGAGGAGTAGCGGATCGTTGGGCGATTGATATTTTGGGCCACTTCGTGACACGGATCGCCACATCTCAAGGAACAAAAGAAATGTTTGCCATGCAATCTCCGACCAGCGAATTCATATTCTCTGGTTCTGCTACTCTCACTGCCGGTGAGGCGACCATCACTTTTGACCAGGCGACCAGCGAAATCATCGACCCCTCTGCCCCGCTCAAAATCAGTCTCACCCTCACGGCTGCCAATTCCAAGAGCTTGTATATCGAGAGCAAAAATACGCACGGATTTACCGTGCGTGAATTAGAAGGCGGCACCGGAAATGCCACCTTTGATTGGCTCGTTGTGGCCAAACGGCTGGAACCAACAGATTCCAGCGCCAGCGCTTCGTCTACCACCTCTTCATCTACCGACCAAAAGTCAAGTTCTAAAGAAACTGTCCCGGATACTAGCGCTGGTAGTTCAGATACGACCGATTCCACCTCCACCGAGCCTGCCCCTGAATCGCAAGCAAGTACCACCTCGACATCCGAGTCGGCGGAGACCCCCACCAGTACCGGCGCTGAAGCAAATTAAATTCATTAAAAGTTATAACACTTTTTATGAATCATCAACCTGACCAAAACAATAGCCAAAAGAAAACTATTTACTATGATGGTAGCTGTCCTAGGTGTACTGTTATCATCGGCAAGGTTGATGATTCAGCACAAAAAGGAAATTTTAATCCGAAAAACATAACAAAGGAATCGCTTCCGCAAAATTTTACAAAAGAACAAGTTGAAAAAGAAATTCACGTTATTGATTCCGATGGAAAAGTTTATAAAAACGCGGAAGCGATCCTAAAAATTCTTGAGGAATATCCAAGATGGAAGTTTTTTGCAAAAATTGGACAATTGCCAGTAATTAAACAATTATTGTCAATCGGCTATAAATTTATTGCCGCCAACAGGCACTTCTTGTTCGGTCCGGCGAGCAGAATTTTCTATCTCAAAATTGTCGTTGTCGGAGGTCTTATTGCCGGATTGTTGCTTTCAATAAAACTTTGGACTGGCGGAAGATTTTTTCCACTCGCTCCAGTCTTAGATAATTTAGCAATAATTCCTCCGTCTGTTGAAAAAATTTTGTTCATACTTTTGATTAGCCTGTTGGTGGCGATTTTTGTTTTTCCCAAACCGCATAAACTTATTTTTTCGGCTTTAATTATCGCAGTAATTTTTGCATTCTTTGACCAAATGCGCTGGCAACCGTGGTTTTACCAATACTTTTTCATGCTCGCCACAATCGGTCTATTTTCTTGGAATTATGCCGATACACAAAAACAGCAAGCAGTACTCAACACAAGTAGGTTGATTGTGGCGAGCATTTATTTTTTTAGCGGTTTACAAAAAGTGAATCTTGCTTTTATGGGCGGAATATTTCC
>CAZXIF010000024.1:0-10767 GCA_964640395.1 uncultured Gammaproteobacteria bacterium
CGCTCACGCTGTTTAGCGGTTTTGCAACCGGTGGCAGTAAAAATCAGGCGGATTTGCCTATTACGGTAGCGGCTTTTGTGGTTGGGGATTTGATCCTGACGGGCCTATTGATTTGGATATGTTACAAAACAGGCGAGAAGCCAACGTGGCGCTGGGGCAATAACACAGAAGACAAAAAGTAGTGTTTTGGTTTTTTAGGGCGTTGATATGGATCTGAAGGTTTTGTATGAAGACAATCATCTCCTGGCGGTGTACAAACCGGCAGGAGTTTTAGTGCAGGGGGATGTTGGGGATGAGCGGTGTTTGATGGATGATGTGAAAGACTATTTGAAAACTAAATATAGTAAACCGGGAAATGTATGGTTGGGGCTTTTACATCGTTTGGATCGGCCTGTACAGGGGATCGTCTTATTCGCCAAGACGAGTAAAGGGGCTAGTCGGCTGTCAGAGCAGTTTCGCAATCATGCCGTGAAGAAAGTGTATCAGGCTTTGGTTATTGGAAAGCTGCCAGAGAAAAAAGGCATACTCGTTAATTGGCTTAAAAAGGAGGAGAATAAAAATAAGACGACGGTGTTTGATTTTGAAACACCGGGGGCGTTGTATGCCGAGCTTTCTTACCAAGTAAAAGAAGCGCGGGATAAGTATTGGCTGGTAGAGATTGAATTAAAAACCGGGCGGTCGCACCAGATTCGGGCGCAGTTGGCCCATATCGGTTGTCCGATAGTGGGGGATTTGAAGTATGGAGCGCCGGAGTCGTTGCCGGATAAATCGATCGCGCTGGCGGCGGTTAGGTTGACGTTTAAGTTGGCGACGGTAGATGAGGAAAAAACGATTGATGTACCCGCATCGTTTTAAACAAGTTTTTTTACGTCAGTGATAAAGAATCGTTTTATTTGTTTCCAATCCACTTTTACCAACATTTTTGGCAGTACTTCGGCATCAGCTTCGATAAAGTAGGTTAGAGCTTTGTAGAGGTGATAACGATCATAATTTACGCCTTTGAATTTTTGCGGCAAGTAGTCGAGTAAATCAGACAAGGTTTTTTGTTCGCGTTCTAAAAAAATATAGAGATCAATAAAATCTTTTTTCGTGTTTCGATCGGCAATGGCTCCCAACTTCATGAGCACGATGTCGAGTGGTTGTGCCAGGACTACGGCGCCATCATATCGGGTTGGTTTTTTTAGCAGCGGGTACGGATATGTCATGAAACTAACTTTGACTCCAGCTATGATACCTTCAAGTGTATCAGTAGTACGATTGAGTATTTCCACCGGTGCGATTTTAGAAAGATTTTTTAGCAGTGAGGGTATTTGAATGTGCTCCGGAGTAAACCAATCCAAATCAACTGATTGGCGATGACCATAATGAAGAGCCAAGGCCGTGCCGCCCGCTAAATAATATTTGTTTAGCCAGGGGGCTGGCGTGAGTTGATCGAGAAGCATTTTGGTAGCCGGAGCTAAAGTCTTGAGGTGCATAGGAAAATTACGTTCAAAGATTCGATTGGCGAGACTCCTCCTCGTCTCCCCTTCGCCAGGGGAGGGCAACGTGAGTCCAGTGTTAAAGACTGAGAATTGTAATTATAAAATATGCCAAAAGTTTTTAGTTTTGGCCGAGGTGTTGCGGCTGGCGCTGACGGCTTTTTTGATGGCGGGGGTGCCAAAGGTTTTTTGGAGCCAGCGCACATCGGCTAAGGTGCCTTTTTCGGCCACGCGGGTGATGATAAAACGTTGATGGTGTTTAGCGTCGAGGGTACTTGGGTCAACATCCCAGAGGATATATTTGAGGTGTTTAGGTAGGTTCATACCCTTTAATTATAGCATTTTTTGAGGGGGTGGTCAAAGAACAGAGAATTTTCCAATGGTCTCGATGTTACGGAATTTTTGGGAGGGGTTGTGGCAGGTGACGCGAGTGGGGAAGAAGCATGTTTAAGAGAAGCAACGTATGGAGTGAGAGTTACAATGTAATTACATAGTATTGACAAAGATACACGGGGTTGTTATATTGGTGGCATAAGGTATTTAACATTTTTTTATGGATTCTACTATCCAACTGCGTATTGATAGCAAAACCAAGCAGGCCGTCAATCAGGTGTTTAAAACGTTGGGCCTGGATATTACCAGTGGGATAAAAATTTATTTTAAGCAGGTATTGCGGTCTAAAGGGATTCCTTTTCCGCTTATTACTGAAAATGGATTTACACCCAAGCAGGAGAGTCTGCTCCTGGCTGAATCACTTTCGACTAATCGACAATATCGCACGGGGAAACGGCGAGCCGCTCGCTCGGTAGAGCAATTGCTAAAGCAATTGGAAGATTAAGGGTCGTTGTATGCCACATCAAATTCGCTATTCGGCGCGGTTCAAACGTCAGTATAAAAAGTTAGGTCGGGCGGGTCGACCCCAACTCATTGGTCAATTGGAGGCCGTTATTACTCTTTTGGCGGAAGGCAAAACGTTGTCGGCTCGTTATAAAAATCATCAGTTGGTCGGTCAGCTAAAAGAGTTTTTTGAATGTCATATCGCGCCGGATTGGTTGTTATTGCATCGCTCATGGGTAGAAGGTGATTGTAGAATTTTGGAGTTAGCGGCGATGGGGAGTCATAGCGAATTGTTTGGATGATTGAAAAAAGAACAACCGCAGGCGTGAGCCCGCGGTTTTTTTTAAATGGTGCGTACGAACCGCTACGGCGGGAGGCCGTGAAAGCGTTTCAGCGCCTTGCACCAGGTGGGGTCGCTCGTCCGGTAGATGGCGACTATGCGTCGGGCGAGCAGGTCGAGCGGCTCGGCGACGATGTGGGCGCAGTCGGACTGGGGGCGGACGTAGAGGGTGGTGCCGAGGCGGTGCTCGACGAGGAGAAGGTCGCCGGCTTTCGTTTCGACGAGGTCGCCGTGCCGTAGAGTCGTGAGTGCCTGTTCGACCCTTGCCAGCGTGGCCACTTGCTCGGGTCGAAGCGAGCGATAGAACTCCTGGTCGAGTCTGCGAGTGGTGAGGGCAAGGACGGCGATGAACACCAGGGTGAATCCCAGGTGGAGCCAACGCTTGACGACGGCACAGGGGTCGCTGTTCTTTATTCTACGTATCAGGCTCATGATGATCCTCCTTGGGTTTTCAACCCCTTCATCATTTATAAAAAAAATGGTAAAGGGATTGGCCGAAGTTTGGTGAGTAGGTACTTCGGCGGGGACCTAGGTCTGTTGATCTGGGTAGCTCTGCTTGAACTCGCGGGTGAGCCACGACCGTTTGGACCAAGCGGTTTGCTTGGAGCGCTCCAGCTCAGCCTTGTGCCTGGCGCGACGGTCGTTTTCCCAGCGAGCTTCCCAGTGGGCGGAGTTGCCTCTCACGCCCGTGAATACGCTGAAGAAGTACAAGCGTATGACGGGGTCGGGCACCTCCAAGAACGTGATCGACTTGATTTCGCTATCAAGCCGTTTGATCTGGGCGGTGCAGGCGTGGATGTCGGCGAGGATGGCTGCGCTGGCGCGAACCTTCGACTGCGCGAAGGTTTCGGCTTCTCCCCGCGTGCGGAAGTAGGTAAAGCACCACCACTCCTCGCCCGGAGCGAGTCGCGCATGGTAGACGAGGCTGTCGTACCAGTCTCGGCTGGTGATGAGCAGTTGGCCGTCGTGGTCTACGGCCAGGCAACAGCCTATGCTGTCCACGCCAGCGATGCGACTGACCGCGATTATTTCGCGGCTGTCGACCACCACCCAGCCGTCGGGAGCGTCACTCAGCGACTGGGCCTGGAGCGCGCGCTGGCGCTCTTTCAGCTCAGCTATCTGCTTGTGCGCCTGAGCAATCTCGGTGTCGAGGGTGGAGAATTGGTTGTGAATCTGGTTATTCTGCTCTGACATGAGACGCTCCTGAGCAATTGTTGTAAGGTGCGCTCTCCACAGGGAAGAGGTTAATCCGAACTCTCGGATCAACTGTGGCCATCATAGCAGAATTATATTTTTTGTTATTTTTAATTATCATAAATAGTTGTAATTTTATCTAAATTTAGCTAAAATAATCATTATTATTTTATTTTGTTCGTTAAAATTGACAAAAGTGAGAATGTATGTTAGAGTAATTATTACTATTTAGGGGATTGCCACGTCGTCGCTTGGGCTCCTCCTCGCAATGACAACTTTTTATTCCTCGCTCTATGTTCCTTTGTCAAAAAATACAACTATACTTTTAAAATATGACCATTACTCAATCTAGCCAGACTCAAATTAACCAAGATTTAATCACTCATCTTAAAAAAAGCGGCCTTAGTGATAAGGCGGCTTTGGTGTATATGGCGGTGCTGGAAATGGGGAGCGCGTTTCCGTCGAAAATCGCCGAGCAGACGAAGTTGAATCGCAGTACGGTATATAAAATTCTTTTGGATTTGTCGGTAAAAGGTCTGATTAGTGAAATTGAGAAGAATAAGAAACTGTGTTATCAAGTGGAACGTCCGACTAAATTAGTTAGTTTTGCGAAACAGCAAATCCGTTTGGCGGAGGAGCATTATGAACAGATACAAAAAATTCTTCCCGAAGTCGAAGGATTATTTTCGATTCTACCGCAAAAACCAAAAGTAAGGTTTTTTGAAGGGGTGGCCGGAGTGATGTCGGTGTACGAAGATCATGTGGCGCCGCAACCGAAGTACGAAATGGTGGCCTGGAGCAATACCGGAGCGCTGTTAACTTTTTTACCGAAACGTTTTTTAGAGGAGTATGTATTGAAGAAAGCTAAATTGGGTATTACGTCGCGGGGTATTTTGCCGGATAGTGCTGTCGATATTAATTATAATAAAACGATCTATCGCCGAGTTGATAAACGGTTTTGGCCCCAGTTAAAGCATGTGTCAGCGAAGTTGTTTCCTTATACGAGTGAGATTACGGTGTATGGAAAAAATAAAGTATCGATTGTGAATTGGCATGATCAGGCGATGATCGGGGTGATCATAGAGGATGCAACCATTCATAATATGATGCGGATGATTTTTGAGTTGAGTTGGAAATAATTTTTTATGCTCGAACAAATTGTCGATCTCCATATTCATTCTAAATATTCGCGCGCCTGCTCGCCGGCTTTGGAATTGCCAAATATTGCCGCGGAGTGCGCGCGAAAGGGGATTGATATCGTGTCGACGGGGGATTTCACGCATCCGGGGTGGTTCAAACACTTGGAGGAAAATTTGGTGGAGGAGAATGAAGGAGTTTATGGGTTGAGTCCTCAGTCCTCAGTACATAGTGCTCAGTCAAAGACAGGTTCAACGCAATCCCTCCTTGAGGAGGGTAGGGAGATGCTGGCAACGTCCGTTACATCCCCCGCGCGCCCCTCAAGGGGGGATTTGAGACCGGTGAAATTTATTTTGGGGACAGAGGTGGCGTGTATTTATAAGCATAAGGAGAAGACGCGGCGGCTACATTTATTGTTGTTGGCGCCGAATTTGGAAGCGGTACGGAAATTGAATGCGGCGCTTGAAGCGAAAAAAGTGAATTTAAAATCAGACGGTCGACCAATCATGGGCCTGTCTGGGAAAAATTTATTGCAGCTTATGCTGGAGATTGATCCGCGGTTTATGATGATTCCGGCGCATGCCTGGACTCCCTGGTTCGCCGTGTTCGGATCAAAGTCCGGTTATGATTCGCTGGAGGACTGTTTTGAAGAGTTGACTCCGCAGATTCGGGCGATTGAAACGGGATTGTCGAGCGATCCGGTGATGAACCGGCGGCTTAGTCAGCTCGATGGTATTACGCTCGTGTCCAATTCGGACGCGCACGGACTTGAGAATTTGGGAAGAGAGGCAAATGTATTGGCGTTTGAGAATGAAAAGGAGATTACGTATTCTGAAATTACCCGGATTATCAAAGAAGGTGATAAGAAAAAGTTTTTGTATACGATTGAATTTTATCCGGAAGAAGGGAAGTACCATCTCGATGGCCATAGGGAGTGTGACGTGTGCTTGTCTCCGCAAGAAAGTAAGCGATTGGGAGATCGTTGTCCGAAGTGTCGGCGTGAGTTGACGATCGGGGTGCTGCATCGGGTAGATGATTTGGCGGATCGGAGCGCAAAAGATATTCCTGTCGACCGATTTATTCCGCATCGGTATATTGTGCCGCTGCGGGAGATTATTGGAGCGGTGTTTGCCGTAGGGGTGGCGAGTAAGCGGGTGGCGGCAGAGTACACGCGTTTGCGCGCTGCGCTGGGTACTGATTTTGGAATTTTACTGAAACGGCCGGCGGTCGAAATTAATGCCGCGACGAGTGACGAACGGATCGCGCAGGCGATTGAAAATACGCGAGCGGGGAAAGTGAAGGTGAGCGGTGGGTATGATGGGGTTTACGGGAAAGTCGATTTGCTTGGTGGTTTAGAGAAATCAAAGACAGAGCAGTCGCGATTGTTTTGATTATCAAACGAACTCGAGACCGCCCCTCAGTCCCCTCCTTTTTGAAAGGAGGGGCAGAGCCAGCTGTCCCCTCTCCTGACAAACAGGAGAGGGTAGGGAGAGGTCTCGCTGTAATAAAAAAATTCTCCGTTTGAGCGGAGAATTTTTAAGTCCGACTAACGTCGAGCTTTCTTTTTGGATTTAGCTTTGCTCTTCTTCTTGGCTTTAGCTTTTGCCATATAGGGCACCTTTCTGCTTGGCCTCATCCGTTCGAATGAGAACAAGTTAAAATTAAAAAATTTTTCTTTTTCCATCCGCCAACTAGCGGATCGGAATAAACTCGCGATCGCGAGAAAAATTTTTTTGAAGTGAGAATTATTTTACAAGACAAGCATGACTGTAAAAAAATTCTCTTCGACCTGACTACAGTATACAGTGTTTACGAAAAAAATATAGAGTGTCAACGAGAGTTATGCACAGGTGGACGAAAAAATTTTAGATAGCGTCAATTTTTTTTGACGATTGACGATTAAAAATATTTTTAAGTTTGTCTGGAAATAAAATATCCCGATTCAATCGGGATATTTTATTTGAAGTCGTCTGTACGGTAGACAGGAAAAAATTCTTGTCTATGGCGCAGAGACGACTTCAGGTCTCTGAGAGACACTTGCCCGCGTCTAGCGAAGCAAGAGGTAGGTTATAGGGAGAGCGACGACCAGGCAGGCCGTACGGACCATCATCGGGAAGAAGCCGGTGCTGGTAAACCAGCGCTAGGTCCAGTCCACCGAGACCAGCCGCCGTACGATCGGCAAGCGACTGGCCATGCCGAGGATGGCAGAGCGCAACGCTGGGACATACATAATGGCTTCAAGCGTAGCGTGGATGAGCAAGGCCCACGCTGTAGCCAGAGCGGCCGGATGGGGCAGGAGTCTGGCGATGACTAGACTGATCGCCAGCGCGATCAGCAGCCCCACGAAGATGCCGGTGGGGCTCGGCAGATTTTTTTTCATGGAAATCCCCTTTCGTTAAAGTATAGCTACCATGGTTTGGTGGCCGATGTTAATAGTGGTCATTGTTTGAAAACGTGGATCTTTTTTAAAATTAAAAAATCTCTTTTTAACTAAGAGATTTTTTGTGCCCCCGGCAGGAATCGAACCCACATATACAGCTTCGAAGGCTGTTGTCCTATCCGTTGAACGACAGGGGCAAAATTAAAATCCGAAATCCGAATGTTAACATTCGGATTTTGTAATTAGGGCGTGTAATTAGTAGTTTGGACAAAATAAAAGCGTACATTCACATTCCTCTATCCTAATTACCAATTACTAAATACAAACTACTCAATTGTGGACCGGCCGGGGATCGAACCCGGGACCTTGGGCTTAAGAGGCCCCTGCTCTACCAGCTGAGCTACCGATCCGAGTGTTAAATCCGAAATCCGAATGTCGAAATTCGAAACGTGTCTGGTGTTTCGGTTTTCGTGCTTCGGATTTCGGATTTTTTTATATTGGGCCGCCTGGTTCGCGTTTGATGATGTTGATGGTGGGGCCTTTCCATTTTTTGATTTTGACGGCGGCTTCGGCGGCGTCGGTTTGGGCTTCTTGTTTGCTGGTGCCGGTGCCGCTGGCGACGAGTTCTTTGTCCAGGAAGACGCCGACTTTGAAATTTTTGGCGTGATCAGGGCCTTCTTCGTGGAGTACTTTGTAGGTAGGGGTGAGGCCGAGCATTTCTTGGGCTGATTCCTGGAAACGGCTCTTGGCATCGAGGTAGAGGCCTTGCTCCAATACATTCGGTAAGCGACTAATGACCCAGCGGGTGACGAATTGGCGGCTGATGTCGTAGCCTTGGTCGAGGTAGATGGCGCCGATCAATGCTTCGATGGTATTGGCCATGATATAGTCACGGGCTTTGGTGCCGGCATCTTTGGTTTCGCCGTGGCTAAGGAAAAGATATTTTTCCATGCCGATTTCGTAGGCAATACCGGCCAGCATTTTGGCGTTTACAAGGGCGGCGCGCCAGTTGGTGAGTTCGCCTTCGGGATTGAGGTATTGTTCGAAGATAAATTCGGTGACGATCAGTTCGAGTACGGCATCGCCCAAAAATTCCAGTCGTTCATTGTGGCCGAGGGGGAAGTCGTGGTGCTCGTTGAGGTAGGAGCGGTGTACGAAAGCTTGGATGAGAAAGTCAGGTTTTTTGAAGGAGATGCCGATGGATTTTTGCAGCTCGGCAAAATTTTTGGCTTGAACTTCGGGAAGGTCGAGGGTGGTTGGGGTCATAAAGAGTTGAGGTATCACGTAGCACGTATCAGGTAACCGGAGTTTACATGATAGGGGCTAGGCGTTACGGGGAAAATTATAGGAGTTAAATTTATTTTAAGAATTGTATTGTGGATTCCCGCTGCTGCGCGGGAATGACAGCGTTGATTTTATTGAGATTCAGGTTGGGCTGGTGTTTCCGTTTGTGGAGCGGGGGGATTTTCTTTGATTAAATCATTGTACATGGAGCCGAGTACGCCATTGATAAATTTTCCAGAGGATGGGCCGCCGTAGCTTTTGGCGATTTCAATGGCTTCGTTGATGGCAACTTTGGGTGGGATGTTGGTGGCGAATTTGAGTTCGTACACGCCGATGCGTAGGATGTTGCGGTCGACGATGGTGATTTGACCGATGGGCCAGCTGGGGGCGTATTGGCTGATGAGCGCATCGATGGCGGGCAGATGCTCGATGATGCCATCAATAATATTTTTGGTAAAATCGATTTCTTCAAGGCCAGGCCCGAATTCTTTGAGGTTATGCTCGATAATTGCCGGTAATCCAGCGGTCGGTTGACCACGAAAATCCCACTCGAATAGGGACTGCATGGCAATGCTACGACCGAGGTGGCGATTGGACATAATAATTGAAAGTACCAAAATTCAAATTTCAAGTTCCAAATGCGAATAGATCTGCTCGCGATGGTGGGAAAATTTATTTAGACTTTTTGGCAATTCGGGCGGTTTTTTTCTTGAGATCAAGAACCTGGCGGCCTTTGTACATGCCACAGTTGGCGCAGGCGCGGTGGGGGACGATTGGTTTTTTGCATTTCGGACAAAATTGAGTGGGCGTGCTGGCCAGCGCGAAGTGAGCGGCGCGGCGGCGTTTGTCGGATGAGGTACGGCGGTGACCGGGGAGACCCATATAGGTAAAGTAATTAGGAAATTAGAAATTGGAAATTAGGGAGTGAAACGACCGTAAATGTAGCGTGAGTATAGTATAAAGCTGGTTTTTTGGCAAGGGGGACAGGGTTGGAGTGTACCGTTGATTTTAAACCTAAAGTAACGTATGATCAACACGGATTATACCGATTTATCCGCCATTCGCCAACCGGCGAAGACGGAGGATTACACGGATTATGGAAATTGTTTTGAACCAAGATTTAGCAAGTTGGGATACATGGCTACAGTCCAATTCTGAACAAACGCCGTTTACCCAAACTGTGGAATGGGGAGATGTTTTGATTTCCGAGGGCGTGGAAGTGGAACGGCTGGTGATTGAAGAGGAAGGGGTGGTAGTGGCACAAGTGCAGGTGGAGTATCGGGAATTACCGTTTGGTTGGCGGTATGCGTTTTGCGCTCTCGGACCCGTAATTGCGAAGAATTTAGAATCTAGAATTTGGAATTTAGAATTGTTGGAGTTGTTTTTCTCCTATTTTAGAGGGAAGGGCTGTATTTTTTGGCGAATTGAACCGTCTTTGTTATTCCAGATTCCAGATTCCAGATTCCAGATTCTCAAAGTTAAAGATATTAACCCCCGAGCGACGACTCTTTTGGATTTACATAAAACCGAAGCTGAGTTGCTCGCCGCGATGCATCCGAAAACGCGATATAATATTCGGTTGGCGGAAAAAAAGGGGATAGAGATAGTAATCAAAAAGGACCCGTCTGAATTAGTTAGGTTGATGAAATTGACTGGTGAGCGGGATGGGTTTCGTTTGCATTATGAAAAACATTACGCGCAGGTTCTGAAAGGGGTGGGAGTGAATCAATTGTCCGCGGTGTATGAGGGGAAAACAATCGCCACGATGGTGACTGTGGCGGCGGGGAATACGTTTACTTATTTGTATGGGGCATCGGATCATGCATTTCGGGCTTTGATGGCGCCGGCGTTGTTGCAGTGGCGGGTGGTGCAGTTGGCTAAAGAACAAGGCTATACGTGGTATGATTTTTTTGGGATAGCGCCTAGTGCAAAATCCGAAATCCGAATGTCGAAATCCGAAACAAATTCTAAATTCCCCTCCTACGCGAAGGCTCCGGAGGACAGGCACATTCTAAATTCCAAATTCGAATACCAGTATGATCTGACGCACCCGTCTGCGGGGGTGACTCGGTTTAAGTCGGGGTTTGGGGGGGTCGTCCGGGAAACACCGGGGACGC
>CAZXIF010000025.1:0-2876 GCA_964640395.1 uncultured Gammaproteobacteria bacterium
GGGATTGCCGGCTTTTACGGACGGGCAGGATTTTTCGCCCAAGTTCACTCTTTTAGCAAATTCGGCTACCACTACCCTTGGCGGCTTAGCGCCAGCTAATTCAATTTGAGCCAAATCTTCTTTGGCGTTTTTAATTTTTAGATTAAGGTACACATTAAAAGCTACAAAAGCCACAATAAACAGCACCAGCGCCAGAGGGATTTTTTTAAATAACGGTTGGTCTGTCCAAACAATTTTCATAACTATTTTACTTCGGCTCGGGCGAGGCGAAAAGGAGGTAAGGAAACTTTTTGCCAGCTCGCCGTCGGGAGGAGTTTTTTTATGCAATTTCAGTATAACATCTTATAAATCAAAACTTCAAATTTTTGAAAATAAAAAAACACCTTTTTCGGTGCCAAAATGATTCAGCCCCAGTGAAAATCCTTTTCACTGGGGCATTTAACTTACGAAAAGAACTGCCGAAGCTCACTGAGACAGGTCTGACAGAACAGACCGTGTTCCAGTCGATCTCTGGTCAGCACCAGCCAATCCCTTGGTACCACCAACCCTTGGCGCATGATGCACCGGTTGGTACAGTGGCCGCCGAGCGATTGTTCGATAGTGCCATCTTGGCGATCGTTGGGCAGTCCGAAGACATGACCCAGCTCGTGCATGACCGAGGTCTTGAAGCATTCTCGCCTCCAGAACTCATCTAGCTCACGGAAGCGGTACACCGAGATGACGAAGTTATGATATGGAATCGCTCCACCGATGATGAAATTGCATCCATCATCGTAGAGGTCATCCTTCATAACCGCGACGTCCCAGTGCGGTTGTGCCTTTTGCCACGGCTCACTGATGAGCGCATAGCTGATGGGCTTGATGTGGGCTTGCCGAGAATTTCGGCTTGCCTTGCGTCCCTGCTCGACGTACCAGTCCACACTCATGTATGGCAGGAGTGCGCCGGTGTTCGTATCGATCCAGTCCTTATGCCGCCAGACGCCGAAGTTTTTGACTTGAACGTTGGCCTGCGCTTCACGCACAACGGCATTGATGCCATCGAGTGCAACGCTGGCCATGTCGGCAACAACACCCTCCTGGATCACCAGGTAGACAGATTTCATAAGAAACCCCCTTTCTTGTTTAGCGACACAGTTTCCGCCGGTACACTGGGATCAGGCGCTCGTTCTCTGGGGCACAATCGAGCCGATCTTTGATCACGAAAGCCAGGCACAAAGCGACCAGCTCTCGTAGGAGATCTTCACAGTCCCCGTTGAAGTGGATCCATTCGACAATATCCGCCTTACTCGCCATGACGTCGCCGATTTCAAAGTTCGCCATGATCCTGCCGAGTGTTTCAGGGTTCATGTTTTTGACGTCACCAGCTTCCAGATCCACTTTAACGTATTCGACGAGACTGGTGAGCGAACTTTCTGCTCGCAGTCTCAAATCAACCTCGTCGTAGCGGTTCTTGCTAATCAGGTTATCAGTGAGATTCTTAATGTACTCCCTCATTTTTATCTCCTTTCCAGAGATTTACTGCTCCCCATGATTGGGATCATTACCTCCGAAATGTTCGGATGGCGTATGATGGGAACCAGAGGGTGGTTCCTGGACAGTCCGATACTGAAGTATCGATGTCCCCATCATATCACCTTCCATTGGGCTTGTCAATAGTGCGATCAAAAACAGCCAAAAACGGGGTATTTGCCGACTATTTTACCACATTCGCACAAAAAAACTCCGCCCGACGACGAGCGGGCAAAAAGTTTCCTTTTCCCAGCACCCCTCCGCCTCGCCCGAGCCAAAGTAAAACAGTTCGGAGGGAATTTGGTAATTTATATAGTTATTACCTGTAATGCTAAGTATACTAAATAAATGCCGGCGAAGATAATAAGCAGTCCGGCGGTTTTTTGGATAATGGGCATGTATTTTTGCAAAAATCGGCTTATGGCGGTTTTTGATATGGCGGCAATCATTGAAAAAACTATCATCAAAAGTGTCATAGCCAAGGCGTAGGCGGAAAAATTAACCAATCCACCGACAAATCCCCCTTGAGCCAACGACTGGAAAATAACTAATAAAAAAATCGGCAAGGTGCAACCTATGGCGCCAAAGGCGTATGTAACTCCAAACAAATAGAATTTTTTATACACTCCGCCGGTTGAAGATTTAATGATAGCCGGCGGTTTTATGGCAAATTTATATCCAAGAAGCGTGGCAACACCAAGAAAAAGCAAAATTCCGCCGGTGGCAAGTTCTATCCATGAAATAAAAGGCGCGATGATTTTTCCTAAAATAGCAAGGATTAAACCAAAAACCAAATACACGCTCAAGAGCCCCAAGCTAGCAAAAATTCCGGCCTTAAAACCAAAAAATAATTCTTGCAGATAACCGATTTTTTTCTGTTCCCTGCCGACATAGTAGCCGATATACGCCGGTATTAAAGCAACACTGCATGGCGCAAAAAAGGCCTGCAAGCCCGCCACAAAAGCAAAAGAAATTAAAATAATATCCAAATACATAATTTACCTTGAATTATTTAATTAGATTCCAAAAACTTAGTCTCTCTTTCTTCGCCCAGTCAATGAATGTTTCGACCTTGTTTTAAAGTTATCCACAGTTCATTGATTTTTAATTTATCTATGCTATACTGAGAATACATTAGGCAGTAGTGTCTAATGACATTAACTGCGGAGTCCCGGGCCGAAAGGCTCGGGACTCTTTGCTTTCTTAAATTTTTCTTTAACTCGTAGAAATGATGACCTAAAATTAGCGACATCAAAGTAGTGCGACAATGCTGGCGGTAGCTCTTTTGCCACATGACCTGAACGGGAAAAACCAATGACTATTTTACCTTGGCCCCGCAAGAATTTTATCAGATATTCAAAATCGCA
>CAZXIF010000026.1:0-10523 GCA_964640395.1 uncultured Gammaproteobacteria bacterium
ATAAAAGATTAGAAATTTAATATGCCAACAAAGAAAGACGATCTAAAAAATCTCACCCAACTAGGAAGCAAATCCACCGCCACCCGCACCCTCGAAACCTTCCCCAATCACGGCGGCGCCAACATGGCGATAACTCTCCACTGCACCGAGTTCACCTGCCGCTGTCCACTCACCGGCCAGCCAGACTACGCGGAAATTGAAATCACCTACGTCCCTGACAAATACGTTGTTGAATCCAAATCGCTAAAATTATATCTGGAAACGTATCGCGACGTCGGCGTATTCCATGAGCACTTGGCTGTCGATATCGGTAAAGATTTTGTGAAGTATATCAAGCCTAAGAGTGTCGAGGTAACCGTGATGTTCAATACGCGCGGCGGTATCGCCATTGATGCGACGTGGAGATATAAGAAATAAAGAAAGAGATGAATCTATGGCAGCTCATCAGACAAACAATTATGCGTTCATTGATAGTCAGAATTTGAATTTGGGCGTAAAGAGCCAAGGTTGGTTACTTGATTTTAAAAGATTTCGCGTTTTTCTTAAAGATAAGTATAATGTTGAGAAGGCCTTCCTATTCATTGGATATGTCGTTGGCAATGAAGGGCTGTACACATCTTTACAGCAATTTGGTTATATCTGTATTTTTAAGCCGACTTTGGAAGTAAAATTAAATGGCCAGTACAAAACAAAAGGGAATGTTGATGCCGATCTGGTATTACACGCGATGATTGAGTTGGTTAATTATGACAAAGCGATTATCATTAGTGGTGATGGAGACTTTCACTGTTTAGTTGAGTATTTAAGCGAACATGAAAAATTGGCTAAGATCATAGTTCCTAATGTGCATTTTTCATCTCTTTTACGTAGATTTAACAAGTTTATTGTGAACATTCAGTTTTTTAGAAGCAAATTAGAGAAAAAAGAAAAAAGGCTCCAGACAGGACAAAACCCGCCAGGAACCTTTTAATTGGTCAGAGAGGCATTCCCGCGGGACGAAACCCTTTGGTAGTCCTCTCATCGTGATAAGCACACTATATATGATTAGAAAAAATTTGTCAATGATTCAGGAGTATCTGGGCAGGGATATTGGGGCTAATTTTGTAAAATATATTAAGCCAAAAAGCGTTGAAGTGACCGTACTGTTTAATACTCGCGGCGGAATAGCGATTGACGCGACATGGCGATCTAATAACTAATTCAAGGCATACTCTATGTCAAAAATGCGACAATTTATTGAAGCTGGAGCTCTCGCAAGCATGTTAACTTTGGCTGGGGATAATCAGACACATCAAGGTCGGGAGACGGAGCCACCTCACACGGATAAGTCTGTCACCCCTGGTAATCAGAAGGATCAATTACCCGCAGCCGATCCCTATCCAGGGATTCACGTTGTAAAAGAAATGCAAGCCATGTTTAAAGAGGGACAAGCTAAACAAGACGCTGCGGATAAAGATCTCACGATAGTAGAGTCTCCAGATAATGAAAAGATACCTCTAAACGAGAAGGAGCGGCTTGCAGTTCAGGAACTTAAGCAATTATATCTAGACGATGACTCTCTTAGTACCGATTACTTTCTACAGGAAGACCTGAGGTATGGTAAGAGATCTCCTCTGAGATATATGTTAGGAAAAAAAGGACGCCAAGGCCGTGGATGTAATATCTTAATTAATAAACAAGGAATGTATACGATCCCAACCGATCCACATTACCCATCTGAACCGGCACAAACTTTTAAAACAAGCCATGAATTAAATAAAGCAATTTTAAAATTAATTAAAAAAAATAATCCTTAATTCTTTCAGCCCCAGGCTGATCCGCCTTGGGCGGAGATTCTTAATTCCAAATTACATATGTCAAAAGTTCTCGGAATCGACCTCGGTACCACCAACTCCTGCGTCGCCATCATCGAAGGCGGCCAACCCAAAGTCCTGGAAAATAAAGAAGGCGCGCGCACCACCCCATCAGTCGTAGCCGTCTCGAAAACCGGCGAACGCTTCGTCGGCCAACTCGCCAAGCGCCAAGCCGTCACCAACCCCAAAAATACCCTCTATTCCGTAAAGCGTCTCATCGGCCGCAAATGGAGTGACGCCGAAATCCAGCGTGACCTCAAATTATTGCCCTATGAAATCGTCAAAGAAGGCGAAGGCGTGCGCGTGATGCTGAATGGCGAAAAGAAATCACCCGAAGAAATTTCTGCTATGGTACTCGGCAAGCTGAAAGCCGATGCCGAAGAGCGCCTAGGCGAGAAAGTCACCGACGCCGTCATCACCGTGCCGGCCTATTTCGACGACTCCCAACGCCAGGCCACCAAAGTAGCCGGAGAAATCGCCGGTTTGAACGTATTGCGTATTATCAACGAGCCAACCGCGGCCGCCCTGGCCTACGGTTTTGATAAAAAGAAAGATCAGAAAATCATGGTCTACGACCTCGGTGGCGGCACCTTCGACGTATCCGTACTCGAGGTCAGCACCGATTCCGTGCAAGTACTCGCCACCAATGGCGACACGCACCTGGGCGGCGACGACTTCGACCAGCTCGTCATGCGCTGGATATTTACTGAATTTAAAAAGACCGATGGCATCGACCTCAGCAACGACAACCTGGCCAAACAACGGGTCAAAGAAGCCGCCGAAAAAGCCAAAATAGAACTCTCCACCGCGCAGGCCAGTGAAATTAACCAGCCTTTCATCACCTCCGATGCCAGCGGCCCGCGTCACTTGGTGATGACCCTGTCCCGCGCTAAACTGGAAGAACTAGTAGGCGACCTGGTGAACGGCACCATGGAGCCGATAAAAAAAGCCTTGGCCGATGCCAAATTATCGGTCGGCGATATCAATGAGATAGTCATGGTCGGTGGTATGACCCGCATGCCGCTCGTACTCCAGAAGGTAGAAGCCTTTTTTGGCAAGAAACCAAACATCACCGTGAACCCCGATGAAGTAGTCGCCGTCGGCGCCGCCGTGCAAGGCGCGGTCCTACGCGGTGACGTGAAGGATGTCTTGCTCCTCGATGTCACTCCGCTTTCCCTCGGTATCGAAACCATGGGCGCGGTCATGACCAAACTCATCGAACGCAACACCACTATCCCAACGTCCAAAACGCAAACCTTCTCTACCGCGGTCGATAACCAACCTAGTGTAGAAATTCACGCCCTCCAAGGCGAACGCCCCATGGCTACCGACAACAAAACCCTCGGTAAATTTATTTTGAGCGATCTCCCTCCAGCCCCACGTGGCGTACCCCAAGTCGAAGTCACCTTCGATATCGATGCCAACGGCATCCTGAGCGTCAAAGCCAAAGACAAGGCCACCAATAAAGAACAATCAATTCGCATCGAAGGCTCTTCCGGCCTCTCCAAAGAAGAAGTCGAGCGTATGAAAAAAGACGCCGAGATGCACGCCGACGATGACAAGAAAAAACAAGACCTCATCGAAGCCCGCAACCTGGCCGACACCATGGTCTACACCACCGAGAAAATGATGAAAGAAGTGGAAGAAAAGAAAACCCCCGGCGTCACCGACGAAGAAAAGAAAGCCGTCACTGATGGCCTGGCCAAAATCAAAGAGCTTAAAGACACCGAAGATGTCGAAGCCCTGAAAAAAGCCGGCGAAGAACTCTCCAAAGCTGCTCAAACTATCGGCATGAAGATGTATCAATCCTCCTCCGCTCCTGCGGGAGCTTCGGCGGAGAATGCAAATCCGGGTGCTACGGGCGAGGCGAAGAAAGAAGACGGCCCGATCGAAGGCGAAGTAGTGGACGATAAGAAATAAAATACACGTAAAACGATACACAATACACACATTACGATACACAATTTGTATCATTTTACGTGTATCTTGTATCGTGTAACGGTTTCTATGACCAAAAAGTATCTCATCGCCGCCCTCGCCATCGCACTCTTCGGCGGGGGACTCTTCCTCGGCTACCGCCTGTTCGCTCCACGCCCGCTGAGCAAAACCGTGAACGCCCAAGTAGTCCTCACCGCCCTCAAAAGCGAGGGTTTTTTAGTTACCCAAAGTTACGTCTTCAATCAAGTAGTCACCATCAATCATTCTACCGGCAGCCAGTTCAAAGATATTTTTTGGAAACAAGCAATCAAAGCATCGGCCAATGTCAAAGTAAATTCCGGTGTTAATCTAACAAAAATTGCCGCCGATAATATTACCGTCAGCGGCAAGACAATTACCCTAGAACTCCCCGCCATCGAAACCAACAGCACCGAAATCATCGGCGATGTCATCCTCCAAAACAACCAAGGTATTTTGAAAAAAGTATTCGATAGCAACGACGGCTACAACGAATCCATCACCGAAATAAAAAACCAAGCCTTGCTCGCGGCCACGGGGACAGAGCTCCGCGCAGCGGCCGAAGAGAGCGCACAAAAAGAAATTCAGCGTTTGATTAGGTATGCGTACCCTGAGAGTGAAGTGTTAGTCCAATTTAAAGAAGTTGCAAACTAATCACCTAATAAGCTAAGAAGCTACATCCCTAAAAAGCTACGTTATGTCCAAAGACTACTACAAAATTCTCGGCCTCGACAAATCCGCTTCCGCCGATGACGTAAAAAAGGCCTTCAAAAAATCCGCCCTCGAACACCACCCCGACCGCAAAGGCGGCAACGAAGCCAAATTCAAGGAAGCCAACGAAGCCTACCAAGTGCTGTCCGACAAAGACAAACGCGCCAAATATGACCAATTTGGCAGTGACTTCGAGCAGCAAGGCGGTTTTGGTGGTGGCATGAATTGGGAAGATATCATGCGCGCCACCCGTGGCCAGGGCGGGGGAGGCGGCGGCTTCGAGTTCAATTTTGGCGGCCAGGATTTCGGTGATATTTTTGGCGACCTCTTCGGCGGCGGGCGCAGTCGTGGCGGCGGCAGTCGTCGCCAAGCCCGCGGTAGCGATGTCCAAGTGGATATAGAAATAGATTTTAAAGACGCTGCCTTTGGCGTGGAAAAAGCTATTTCGTTGCGCAAACAAAGCGCCTGCGATGTCTGCTCCGGCACCGGCGTCGAACCCGGCAGCAAACTAGAAAAATGTGGCACCTGCCACGGCCAGGGCCAAGTGGCGCAACAACAGCGCACCTTCCTCGGCACCATCCAAACCATGGCCACCTGCCCCACCTGCCAAGGCCGCGGTGAACACTCTACCAAACCATGTAAGCACTGTGGCGGCGACGGCATCCTGGCCAAAAATGTTTCTACCAATGTCAAAATTCCGGCCGGTATCGACAATGGTCAATCCATTCGCCTCTCCGGCCATGGTGAAGCCGCTCCGCACAGCGGACAAGCCGGTGATTTGTATGTCGCGGTCCATGTACGCCCTAGCAAAGAATTTCAGCGCGAAGAATTTGATGTCTATGTCGAACGAGAAATCAGCTTCCCCCAAGCCGTACTCGGCGACCATATCGAAGTGCCCACCCTCGATGGCACGATAAAAATAGTAGTGCCCGAAGGCACCGAATCCGGCCAGCTCATCCGGCTGAAAGGCAAGGGGATTACGCATTTAGGGCGCACTACCCGGGGTGACCAATACGTTAAAATAAAAATCATCGTCCCCAAAAAACCCAGTCGTGCTGCCAAGAAATTGCTTGAAGAGTTAAAAACAGAACTGTAAAAGTTAGTGTCATCCCGATGCGAATCGGGTACTCTTCGCAATGACACGTTAACCATCCGTCATGGACAAACCAGCCTTTGAAAAATTCTACACCGAGCACCTGGACAAAGTCTACCGCTTTGTTTTTTTTCGTGTTGACCGGAACAAAGCCCTAGCCGAAGACCTGGTATCAGAAATTTTCCTCAAAGCCATCAAAGCTTTTGCCACTTTCGACGAATCACGTGGCCACAGCGCCTGGATCATTACCATTGCCAAAAATCACCTGGCCAACCATTGGCGCGATACCCGCCCCACCGTGCCGCTGCCAAGCGAGCTAAGTAGCGCCGGAGACGATAGCCAAACCGACAAATCAAACGATAAATGGCTCCTAGCCAGTGGTCAAAAGCAGCTCCAAACCTTCCTGTTAGGTCAAGAACTCAATGATTTACTAACCAAACTAACCCCCGACGAACAAGCCATAGTAACTTTTCACTACCTATTCGGGTATAGTTATGCAGAGATAGCACAAGAACGCGGCGCTACCGAAGGAGCCATCAAAGTCATGGCTCACCGCGCTCTTAAAAAAATGAGGAACAAACTATGAAATTACGACACTATTATCACTGGTATAAAGCCCGTCAAAAGTCTTCCCCAGACCGTCAATTTAAGGCTGCGCTGTGGAGCAGATTAGAGAGCGAGCACGCCCTTCTTTATCCTAAAAAAATTGCTAGCTGGCGCGTGAGTGTCTGGCGTTATAGTCTGGCCATATTCAGCGGTCTCATCGCGGTGGGGAGCGTTGGTACCGCCACCTACGCCTACAACAGTCCGAACGTTGCCGAAGGCAGCCTGCTCTATCCACTGAAAAGGAATCTTGAAAAAGTTGAGGAAAAATTACAGCGCACGCCGGAACAAAAAGTAGCTTTTGATCTTAAAAAAATTCAGCGTCGCGAAGCCGAAGTCGTCACCCTCCGTACTAAGAAACAAACTACCAACCGGGCAGAAGTTGAAATCGCCGCGGTTGAAGACGATTTGCAAAATCACACTGAACAATTATCCAAGGTGGAAAAGAGGAATAGGCGCCTCGAAGCGGTTGCGGAACTTCGCCTAGCAAAACGCCAGGCTCGTATTGATCGTTCCGAACAAAAAAAGGCGGCAGTGAGGCAAGCCGCCATCAAGCGTAAAACCAAAAGAAACGCCACTGCCGCTGCCAGACTCATAATGATGGACGAAGCCGCCACTACAGCAGTCTCAACCACTACCTCAACGCTTAAAATCAAATCCCGTAAATCACTCCAACGCATCTTCAAGTTTCGAGACAGTTTACTTCATGAGAGATAAATCAAACATCATCTCGCTTCAGTGTCCAACGTTCTATTCACTTCCGCGTCGGCTTCTTTGTTTTGAGCGCGCGGTATGTGAGTGTAAGTGACTTTCTGAAAACTACTCGCCAGGTTCCAGGCCTGCAGCCACAATTTCTGCAGGGTCACTTCTTTTACTTTATACTCCCGCCGCATCTGCTTCACTGCCAATTCACTATCCAAAAAGCAAGCTACTTCCGTGGCGCCCAATTCCTTAGCTTTTTTTAAAGCTGAAACCAACGCCGTATATTCCGCGTAATTATTGGTTTGCGCTCCCAGGTATTCACCGTAATTGGCGATAGTTTTTCCGGTACTATCTTTAATAACAATACCCGCCGCCGCCGGCCCAGGATTGCCCCGCGCTCCACCATCGGTAAAAGTAATAAGTTTCATTTGATTTTGAAATTAGAAATTTGTCTATCATTTAATAACTTAGTCTCCACAACCCTGCCTCCCCATGCAACAGGCCGGCCCCATACAACATCCGTTTTTTTTCATCCACTGCCAAATAATTAGTTTGCTCGGGCAGCAATTTAGTGCTCACGAAATAATAAGGGAGTAAAGCCGTCGTGCCATTGCTACCTGCCAAAGCTAACGTATTAAACTTATCCATTGCCACCATCGTTTCCAGCCGGTCACCCGAGCGGCTCAAGACATAGGGATCCTGACCATTCGTATACGCCCACACCTCTCCCGCGCTCCACAATAGTAACAGATTAGCATGTGGTGACAGATACACCGAGTCAGCTGTAATAGCAAATTTTTTGTCCGGCGTCACTATCAGATAGGAGTGTGGACTTGTCGCAACCACCACCGTGTTATCATATACCAACATAGTTCGTCCCGTTGTATCGTTGGCCGGTGTCGGCTCAAATAATTTTTCATCAATAACCGCAAACAAAGTATTAAATCCGAGCGCGTCTTTAGTGATCAGCCACTGCCCGGTAGTGGTGGCAAAGCGCATGGTCCATAATTCCGTGCCCTTAAAATACCAGCGTTCCAAGCGGCTCGTAGTCAGAGGGCGTATCACTCTTGTGGTCGGTAGGGCGCTAAACAAGCTGCTACTCGTGCTGTAGTAGAATTCCGGATTCTGACTATCACGCCATTGCCACTGTGTGATTGGAGCAGAGTCCGCTGCAATATTCCATAATTCTCGCGGTTGAGTCGCCTCAGCCAAACGGACACTCAAGCGTGTTGCCTCACCAGTGATGAGGGCAAAATAATTACTTTTTTTTGCCCATTCTACAGCCACCGTGCTCGTCACCCCAAATGTCGAGACCAGCCTGTCTGTCGCGCTCGACAAGGTCACTATTCGCACCTCCTGCTTTGTCGGAGTAGCCAAGTTGTAAAGCAGATAGCGCCCGTCACTTGATAACCCCATTGTTTTTATCGTTCCACTTACCATGAATTCCGGATCTCGTTTTTTGAGCAAAAGTATATCTTTCAGATAAACCGTCTGCTTTTTCTGCACCACAATTTCTTTGCTCCAATCATAATACCCCGGCAACGCAAATCGCACGCCATAACGATTAGGAATGACCGTGCTCAGTCGGACTGGAGATTGCTCTTTAAGTTTTTGCTCATTAAGAAAAATCACAGTATTCGACGGCTCCACGTCAATACTGATAGCCCCAGTCTCTTTCAACAAACCGTTTCGCCAATCATAGCGATATCCCACCGTGTACAGCACGATCAGTGGCGCTAAAATAAAAAAAGCCGCCACGAACAAAATCAGTATGCCGTGCCGGATATTTTTGGTCAGTAGGCTCCCAGGATATTCCATGTGATTAGTCTGTGAGGTCTGTAAAGTTAACAAATCCTCCCTTGAGGGGGGCGTGGGGGATGTCGGTCAACGCCGCGCCGTTACATCTTCCTACCCTCCTCAAGGAGGGAATTAACGGTGAACGGGAAAGAAAAAATGAATAGTTGCCATTTTCCAGATTGACTTTGAACATATAAAACGTTATTATAGATAAGCATAATCGAAAAACTACGCTAAGTCAAAGTTGTTATGTCTTATCTAGTCATCAACGGAGGCAACCAATTATCCGGCACGATTCAGAACCAAACCTCCAAAAATTCCGCCGAGGCTATTATTTGCGCTGCCCTTATGATACCGGGCAAAGTGTCTATCCGGGATGTGCCACAAATCGAAAGCGTCAATCGAATTTTAGAATTACTCGAGAGTATCGGGGTTTCTGTAGAAAGAACGAAAAACCATGGCCTAATTTTAGATGCTTCAAAACCCCTGAAGTTAACATCTATGAATCGCCGCGCCGCCGAGCTAGCGCGGACTTCTTTATTGCTTATGGGAGCACTGGCTTCGCGCGCGCGAACTTATAAATTATTTCGTTCCGGCGGTTGTCACTTGGGTGAACGTACGGTACGCCCCCATCTCTACGCGCTCAAAAAATTAGGAGTAAACATTACCACTCACGACGGCTATTATTCCGTGCAGAACCAGGCCATACGTCGCGGAGCCAAAGTAGTGATGTACGAATCAGGTGACACCACGACCGAAAATGCTATAATGGCCGCCGTCCTGGCCAAAGGCACGACTACCATAAAAATGGCCTCGGCCAATTACATGGTTCAGGATTTATGTTATTTCTTGTTGGCGGCCGGCGCCAAAATTTCCGGTATTGGCACGACCACACTGGTCATAGAAGGCGTAAAAGAACTCGTGCCCGTAGCTGGTTATAGCATCATGCCCGATCCTATTGCCGCCATGACTTTTATCGCTGCCGGTATCGTCACGGGATCCAAACTTACGATCGCCAATTGCCCATTGGATTTTTTGGAACTAGAGTTGGAAAAATTGTCCGTGCTGGGCCAGAAAATAACCTTCAAAAACGAAAGAAAATCAGCCAATGGTTTTTTTGACATAGTGGATATTCAAATTTCGCCGAGCCAACTAAAATCATTGCCGGATAAAATTTATGGCCGTCCTTTTCCCGGTTTGAATATTGATAACCTGGTGTTATTCATTCCGATCCTGACCCAAGCCGTCGGACGCACGCTGGTGCACGATTGGGCCTACGAAATTCGCGCCATCTACAGCCTCGAACTGCAAAAGTTAGGCGCCCAAATTACTTTGCTTGATCCACACCGCGTCTGGGTAGAAGGGAAAACCGAGCTCGTAGGAAATGAAATTATTTGCCCGCCAGCCCTCCGACCAGCCGTAAATGTCCTGATCTGCATGCTGGCTGCCACCGGCCGTTCGATCTTACGAAATACCTACGTCATCGAGCGTGGCTACGAACATTTATACGAAACATTGAATTCCGTTGGCGCGGATATCACGGTTCACCAGGAATAAAATATAAATAACTAGAAATTGGAAAAGTGACTTATGATTAGAAACTAGAAATTTGAAATTAGGGATTGAGTGATTAGTGATCGCCAATTACTCCACTATTTCTAGTTTCAAATTTCTAATCATTTGTCTATCACAGTTAATTTCTAGTTTCCAATTTCTAGTTATTTATATTTTATTCCTGGTGAACCGTGATATCCGCGCCAACGGAATTCAATGTTTCGTATAAATGTTCGTAGCCACGCTCGATGACG
>CAZXIF010000027.1:0-7047 GCA_964640395.1 uncultured Gammaproteobacteria bacterium
AGTGATTTTTCCACTCACCCATGGTTTTTTGGTGGCTGCTGATGCGGATGATAAACACGAGGATGATTGGCGCGATGAGTCCGTTCACTACGGCTGAATAGAGCAGGGCTTTGATCGGATCGATATGGAGGAAATTTTCAATGAGGCCAATGACCACCGAGACGATGATTACGCCATAGAACGCGTAGGCTTGCCGGAGTTTGCGGTATAAACCATGACGCCAAGCAAAACTTTCGGAGATCGCATAGGCGCTGGAGCCGGCCAACACGGGAATAGCTAGTAAGCCCGTGCCAATAATTCCGATGGCAAAAAAGGTGTAGGTAAGGTCGCCAGCAAACGGACGAATAGCCGAGGCGGCCTGGTCGGCTGATGTAATTGAGGTGATACCATTGGCGTACAGCGTGGCGGCGCAGGCGGCGATAATAAAAAAGGCGACGAGATTGGAAAAAAACATCCCTGACCAGACATCGATGCGCATGCTTTTGATCTCCTCACGCGAGGCCCCGCGCCGAGCGGCGAGAGTGGTATGGCCTTTCAGAATTTCCTCTTCTACTTCCTGGGCGGTTTGCCAAAAAAAGAGATAGGGTGAAATGGTGGTACCGAGAAACGCGCACAGGAGAAACAGTTGGTCGCGGGAAAATGTCAGCGAGGGAACAAGGGTGTGGCGTAAGGCCTCTCCCCAATTCAAATCAACCGCGAAGGCCGTAAATACGTAGGAAAATAAGGCTAAGGTGAGGTATTTAAGAATTTTGGCGTAGCGGGCGTAGGTCGTATAAATCTGGAGAAGTAAGCTCAGGAGCGCGAACGAGATGATAAGGACGCTAATCGGAACCTGTGGAAACAGCAGGCGGGTGGCGGCGGCCATAGCGCCGAGATCGGCGCCGAGATTCAGTGTATTGGCGATAAATAGTAAGACGGCGATGGCATACAAGGTCGAGCGGGAATAATGGTTGCGAATATTAGCCGCCAAACCTTGTCCGGTCACGAGCCCGATACGCGCGCACATCTCCTGGACGAAGGACATGAAGGGGAAAGAAAATAGGGTGAGCCACAAGAGCTGAAACCCATACTGCGCGCCGACTTGGGAATAGGTGGCAATGCCGGAAGGATCATCGTCGGCCGCGCCGGTGGTGAGGCCCGGGCCGAGCGTGTTGGCGTATTTTTGGATCATTTTGAAAGGCCGTTTGTTGATGAGCGCTTTTTCCCCAGCGACAATTAATCCGGCTGTTTTATCTAGGGCTTGGGCCGGGGCTTTGAATAATTCTTCGACGAATTTTTTGGCCATAGAAGCAGCTTTAAAATTTTTCAAATTTCATAAATAGCGTGATCTCCGATCATACTGAACAGCGGATTTTTTAATTTCCGAAGGCAGCTTTTTGAATTGACGAATAAATTTTGGAAGCACCATTATATTCATACCTCCTGTTCGATTTATAAGTCAGCCAAAGAAGCCAGTACTTTTCCCTTGCCTGAAGTGAAGGATCGACGATCTCGGCGCAACTCTTCGGCTAATTTTTGTCTTTTCCAGGCACGTAGAGCATCACGAATGAATTCGCTGGTACTGGCGTAGCCACCGATTTTCACTTCTCTTTTAACTTCTTTAACCAACATATCGGGCAAAGAAATATTAATGATTTGTCGCATACAGTAATTGTAATAATTTGTAATACTTTTTATTACACTAACAAATCTGATTAGGAGTGTCAAATCTTGATCTCTGCTAAAACAAAGGACTCTCTTTTCTTTCTAAGCCAGTGACGGTTTTTTATTATATATCGCCCGTTGCACACAGAGCATGAGCCATAATGTGCCGGTCAAACACGCCATGGCAGCCGAGAAGTACAAATGCAGGGTGAAATAGGTATAGGTTATAATATACAGGCCTAAAAAAGTAGGTATAGATGTCTGATATTGAATCGGCCCAACTTTATTTTTGAAGCCATGATAAATCTGCGGGACAAGCGATAGTGAAAAAACGATGCAGACCAGGGTGATGACGATATCTTGCCAAATCATAGTGACAGCAATAAGCTCTAGGCTATAGGGCAGTAAGTAAAAACTGACTTTACAATTGCCCTCCCCTTAGCAAGGGGAGGCGCGGAGGGGTCGAATCACCGGTGTAATTACCTCCCCGCGCCCCTCCTTACCAAGGAGGGGGCAATTTTGAAAGGATTATAACCATACTTACCTTTCTTTTTGCTGATACAAATTTTCAATCTCTTCGCTGTCGCCACTGTCGAGAATGATTTTTTTCCAGGCTTCGTAAGGAATGTAGCCGGTGGACTCAGTGAGGGTTTGAAGGGTGTGTGGACTACCCCCCGCTACGATTGCGGCCAGATCGAATCCGGACGGGTCGCTGAACAACGGGTGTGGATGGGAAAATAGCTCTTTAAACTCAGGATTTTTGTGGGGAAAGGCCGGGACGTATTGCTGATAGTAACTGCCGGGTAATTCAATGGCTCCGAGCTCAGGATCGATGATAGTGCTATGGAACGCGCGATTACCGGCATAGAGTTCGTGCAAGGCTTCACCGAAGGCATCGACGCGATCGATATACTTCAACAGTTTGGCTTCGATAGTTTTGAGTTCTTGCGACTCAGTGAGTAAGTCAGCGTAGCGATGTCCAAGCACCGTGCCAGGGAAACGCTCGGCCATAGCGGCGATGGCGGCGTACTCTTGACGCTCGACTTCGGCCAGTTGGGCGGCGTTCATTTTGCGTTTGGCTCCTGACATTATATCCCCCATCACGATTTCGGGGTCGTCGTGGACGACGGCGAGGAGTTGAGCCTTGGTGGTATCAAATTCATGGTTAAAAACGGTGGCGACGAGCGGCAAGATGCTTTGTAGTAACCACAAAACGCGCTTCGAATGAGTGAATAAATTCGAGCGGTAGAACATCGGTTGGTAAATGTGGTAGCGCACGATGCCGCGCAGGTCGGTTTCGCGGTTGGTGAAGTCGTTAAATAGTTTTGGGTAGGAAATTTTTTCCATAACTTACTGGAGCTGCGGCTATCTCAAATTGCCCCCTCCTTGGTAAGGAGGGGCGCGGGGAGGTAATTACACCGGTGATTCGACCCCTCCGCGCCTCCCCTTGCTAAGGGGAGGGCAATTTTGACAATTAGTCTCTAGTATAGGCTAGCAGTTACCCGGAGTCAATAAAAAAACGATCGGGTTTAACCAATCGTCTTTTTTCGATGAGATTTACTTTTACCACCCAAACTTTAATTTCATCCGTTCCCAATAGTGCTTTTTCCAGCCGGCCGAGATATCGGTGTAGAATTCGCCGGGCACACCGGTTTGGACGAAGTGTAGTTCGGTTTTATTCCCCACTTTTTTTAGGGTAATAGACAGGGTGGAATAATGCCCCGTCGGCCAGGTGTCAGCCCGCCAGCGCTGGACGATAGTCTTGCCGGGGACGAGTTTGACGTTGCTGCCGGCAATATAGCCATCGTAGGCGGAAATAGTCCCGTCTACTTTGGGGCTGATGGTGGCTGCCGACTCAGTAAAACTGCTGTGCCTCTCTGAATCCATAAGCGCCAGGTAGACGTCTATCGGGGTAGCCTTGAAAATCACTTCTTGAGTAATCGTTCTGAGGGGAGGCATAGAGGAGGCATTAGATAACTTAACTGGTACGGTGTGGCCTAAAACAAATAAATCCCCTAGGCGGGGATTCATTTGAGTAAGTTACGCTCGGGCTACGTTGGTAGCGCGAGGTCCTTTGTCAGACTGTTCAACGTCGAAGGTGACCAGGTCACCAACGTGTAATTCGCTGAACTGGACTCCAGTCAAGCCAGTGGCGTGAAAGAAGACGTCTTTGGCTCCATCCTCAGGGGTGATGAAACCAAAGTTCTTTTCGATGATAAGGCTTTTGATAGTACCTTTCATAGTATGTAGAAATAAAATGAGTAACTGCAAAAATCTTTTTGGCAGAAACTCGACGAGTATTTCTACGGGGAAGATATGTTTGCGTGAAATGAGTATAGCAAATTTAACCAGAAATGTCAATACTTGGCGGTTTTTTTGTAAAAGAACGCTCAAACTCAGCGACTCTGGCGTCGTGCCAGATATGCTGTGGTTGGAGGGGGCGTTTGAGCACGATACCGGCGAGGGTGGTGGCCCGGCTGAGGGCTACATAGAGCTGGCCCGGAGAAAAAGTGCCGCGCCCGATGTCGATGACTACGCGTTCGAAGGTCTTGCCTTGGCTTTTGTGGATAGTCACGGCCCAGGCTAGCTTGAGCGGATATTGGTCGAATGAACCGACGGCTTCGGATTCAATGCGGCTGGCCGACTTGTCCCATTTAAAGCGGTACATGTTCCAGCGATGCGGCGTAACCCACTCCACATTTCCGTTTTCCAATTTGACGACAATGGCGCGTGGCTCGTCTTCGATACCATTTTCCACACCTACGACCTGGCCAATCGTGCCATTTATCCAGCGTCCGGCGGTGTCGTTATTGAGCATCATAATCTGCGCGCCGATTTTGACCTGCAATTCCAGCGCGGTCGGTAATTGTTTCTCATCAACCGTGCCATTTATCGTGCCTCGGAAAAAATAGCTGTCAGTGTCCAGCTGGTTGAGCTTGCGGCTGTTCACTTCGTCGGCCATGGCATTGGTCGTGGTGAGATAGATGTACAGCGCATCCGGCGCCGGGTCAAAGGCCGGGTTCAGACGAGCATTGAGCGCGCTAAATTCCTGCGTTCCGGCCGTGTTGGCGCGGATGCTGTTTAATAGTTCGATAAACTGGTGATCGCTTTGCCGGTATACTTTTTGTAGCTCTAGACGCTGTAATTGAAAGGGTTCGGCGCCAGGGAGTAAGGTCTGTTGTTTGGGTAAAAAAACCTGGGCGGAAAAAAAGTACGGACTGGTATAATGATCGGCAAAAATAGTTTTGTCCTCGGCCGTGGTCACCGGAGGGAGTTGGTACAGGTCGCCGATAAATACCATTTGCACGCCGCCAAAGGGCTGGCCGAGCTTGGGCCCATAGAGGCGCAGAAACGCATCCATTGAATCCAGTAAATCGGCTCGTACCATGGAAATCTCATCAATGATGATGGTTTCCAGGCGTTCGTACACCGTAGTCGCGCCCGGGGCGGTTTTCATTCTTTTTACTTTTTGGATGGTGATGTCTGGTTTAAAATGGAAGAAAGAATGGATCGTTTGTCCGGCCACGTTCACGGCCGCGACTCCGGTTGGCGCCAATACGACCAGATTTTTTTTCGTAGTGGCGCGCCAGTGACTGAGCAGGGTGGACTTACCAGTGCCGGCGCGGCCGGTAATAAAAAGATGCTGGCGAGTATTTTCGAGCAGGTCGAGGGCGCGGGTAAATTCTTCATTCATCTCGATCGGCATGTGGGTTGGCAACTTATTCAAAAATGTTCAGCCACTGTAACATGCGGCTCGAATCAAATCCAGGCTGTTGCCGATAGGTGTTAAAAATTGTATGTGGTATCACTACGCCGTTCAATGGCTAATAGGTATGTCTCGCCTGAGGTATCGAGTCGATAGATGATCCGCAGTTGACCCTTACGAATCCGATAAATATCCTCCCGCCCGGCGAGTTTTTTGATATCATACGATGACCCGATCAGTTTGTTTTCCTGAATATCCCGTAATACCTGCTTAATCTGTGGTTTCTCCTTAGGACTTAGTTTATCAAGCGTTTTTTGGATTTTGTCCACCATATATTACAGGCGTGAAATAATTTCTTTAATATTTACGCCGCCTGGTTTTATTTTGGAAAAATCGGCTACCGGCTCCCAGATCGTTTCGTCGTTCGCAATTGGAGTAATCTTAAATATTGGCTTGGAACGGCGTACGACCGTAAAAGTGCTGCCTCGATTAATGGCGGTGAGATAGGTGCCTAAATTCTCACGTAATTCTTTTAAACCAATGATGGCTGGCGATTTCTTCATAAGAAAATAAAGTTAATCTATATATACTTTTAAGATTAACTTAAAAGACGGCTTTTGTCAATAGAGTAAACCTTAATACAAATCCGTTTTCGGACGGTTTTTATTGCGCTGAAACATTGAGTTCACTCCTTTGGCGAAGGCTTGCTTGGTTTGGCGGGGAGTGGCGGCTGTCGTTTTTTTAACGGCGGCCGTGGTTGATTTTTTAGCCGTCTTTTTTTTAGACGCGCTCTTTTTGAGCACGGCGTCGAGTTGTTTTTTGTACCATTTCATAGGGTAGTGCTACTAATGAGTGACTTTTATTACGTACGCGGGTGGGATTTTGGCCACTCGATCAACTCCCCGGCTTTTCGCTCCATATGGTCGGCGCGGCGGATGAAGCGGGCGTTGGCTTTCGGGAAGATACTGTGGTGTGGCGAGGCATCAAGGGCTTCGGCAATAGAGAATAAATCGGTTTCGGCGGTGACCCATTTGGTCCCAAGTTTTTTGAGATTAAATGGTTCGGAGTAACCGCGCAAAACCTTTTGGCCATTTTTATCCAGAAAGTACTCGTGGAAATAGGATAATACCAGTTCGCGGAGAGTTTTGTAAACCGGGTCGCGGAAGCGCAGAGTGGCGTGGTTGGTTTTGCTGATCGCGCCCCAGTAGCCGTGGCGCTGGTAGAGGGTGACCACGTGGTCTTCGTTGTCGGCGGTCCACAGATCCATGATTAGAGCCGGTTCACCCTGGAGCCAGAGGGCAGCAGCGGCCACGAGCGCGCCCTCGAAGCAATGCATTTTACCGGCGCGCAGGCTGCGGCGTGGGGACATATAGGTCTCGCCTGTCTTTTCCCAATTTATTGGTACTGAATCGAGATAGTTTTGGATCTTTATGGGGGTGGAGAGTTTTTTGAGCAATTTTTGTTCGGAGGGGGTGAGACCGAGCATAAATATTCCAAGTCAATCTATAGTTAAAATTTTATAGCCGCTTCTTTATCTCGTCCCATGTTATACCACAAATGACTACCGTCCCCTATAATGGTCTGGGAATCCTGGACAACTTTTGACCCCCTCTTGAGGTCCCGGTAGAGTAGAAAAATAATTCTTAATTTTTTCTCCTATGCCGAGAACTTTTACCGCCGCCGACAAGGCGGCCGTG
>CAZXIF010000028.1:0-12328 GCA_964640395.1 uncultured Gammaproteobacteria bacterium
AAAGAATTCGAGCGGTTTTAAAAAATGGTAGTAGCGCGGTTTTTTCGGCTGAGAAATTCAAAATGCAAAGAATGATTGCAGATACTAAAAAATCTTTAGAAGCATTATGCGCCAGTTAATGCTTAGCCTCGACAAAAGAATACTTGATCCTGAATCCGCTGTAGCCAAGCGGATGATTGAATATGGAAAAACTGACCAGCTCTATATTATTATTCCAACGAGCGAAAAAAAAGAAGTAAAACTAAGCGAGAAGGTTATTGTGGTTGGCACTGGTGGTGGGAGCAAGCTTAAACAATGGGGCAGGATTTACGCGGAGGGGGAAGCGTATTTGAACCATAATAAAGTTGATGTGATTTCCAGCCAGGATCCGTTTGGTTTAGGATTAAATGGGGTCTGGTTGAGCCGGCAATTTAAAGTACCGTTTGAGGTCCAGTTGCACGGAGATTTTTTTAGTTCAACTTATTATCGTTTCAAGAGTGGCTTGTTGAATCATGCGCGTTGGCATATTGCTAAATATGTTGTACGCCGGGCGGATCGTGTGCGAGTGGTGGGGGAGCGCGTTCTGCAGAGCGTTGTGAAGTTGGGTGTTAACGAAGAAAAAATTACGATGCGTCCGATTCTGGTTGATTATAGCCCGCTTGATGGAGGTGTCGTTGCCGAGGATTTGCGTTTGAAGTATCCTGAGTATGAGAAGATTTTTGTATTTCTCGGGCGTTTTGACCCGGTGAAGAATATTTCCTGGCTGATAGACGCATTTGTGGAAGCAGTTAAAAAAAATCCGAATTTGTTTCTGCTTATTGTGGGCGACGGACCTCTGCGCCTAGATCTTGAAAAGAAGGTCGATGGTTTAATGTTACCGAATAAAAATATTCGTTTGGAGCCGTGGGCTACTGTGCCGCGTATCTACTATCAGACGGCGGATTGTATCTTGTTCCCTAGTCTTTCCGAAGGGTATGGTCTCGTGGCTATGGAGGCGGCGGGTGTAGGCACGAAGGTCATCATGACCGACGTCGGTGTCGCCAATTACGAACTGAAGCCAAGCGACAAAGTCAAAATTGTCCCGATTGGCGATAAGGAAGTTTTTATTAAAGAAATACTGACTATTTAAATTATGCAGACTGCCTGGGACCAATTCTTCGAAGATAAAATGAAACTTATTTTTACTCCCGGTAAAACGGTGATTGATATTGGCGGGGGTTTACGGGTGGACGCGACACGCAATAATCGGGATTCACAAGCGCCAGGGTGGCTGGGTGATTATATTAAAAAAGTTGATTATAAAATATTGGATAAAGTGCCGGATTATCACCCTGATATCGTGGGCGATATTCACCAGTTGCCGTTTGCTGACAATAGCATCGATGCGATTGTTTGTATCGCAGTGCTGGAGCATGTGGAGGAGCCGGCCAAAGCCGTGGCTGAGGTGTATCGGGTGCTGAAACCAGGGGGGCAGGCGTTTTTTTACGCGCCGTTTTTGTTTTATTATCATCCACTCAGTGGGTATTACCAGGATTTTTATCGGTTCACGAGTGATGGTTGGCGCTACTTGACTAGATCGTTTGCTACCGTGGAATTGCAGAATGTGCGCGGGGCGCTCGCCACGGTATTGAATTTATTTCCGTGGTTTTCCAAGCGGACCAAGTGGGTGGATTATATTGATCGGTTATTTCATAAGGAAAACAGCCAGCAGACGAGTGGGTATAATGTTTTTTGTATTAAATAGTTAGTATGCGACTTTTACTGATTACCCAAACGGTTGATAAAAATCATACTAACCTCGGATTTTTTCATGAGTGGTTGGTGAAGTTGGCGGCTCGGGTGGAGACGCTTACGGTTATTTGTTTGGGGGTAGGGGAGTATTCGTTGCCGAGTAATGTGACGGTGTTGTCGCTGGGCAAAGAACAGGGTAAGTCACGGATTGTCTACTTGTGGCGGTTATTTAGCTATTTGGTGCGTTATCGTAGTCGGTACGACCGAGTTTTTGTCCACATGAATGGGGAATATATCGTGCTCTCTGGTTGGTGGTGGTGGCTGACTAAAAAACCAATTTTTTTGTGGTATGTGCATCAATCCGTCACTTGGAAATTGCGCTGGGCGGAAAGATTTGTGGAGCGGATTTTTACGGCCTCTGCCGAAAGCTGCCGGGCGCCGAGCCAGAAGATACAGATTGTGGGACACGGTATCGATATCGCCCGGTTTACTACGCCGATGAACACTCGGCCATCAGTGACGCAGGGGATCCGGCTTTTGAGTGTCGGGCGTATCACGCCGCGTAAGGGTGTGCTCGTTTATTTGCAGGCTTTGGATTTTTTGCAAAAAGTGGCTCCGGGTAGATTTTTTTTGGATATTGTGGGGGAAGCTATCCAGCCGGTTGATTTTGAATATCAGGCGCAACTAGAAACATTTACTCGCGAGCAGGGATTGCAAAAACAAGTTACCTTTTTAGGGGGCGTGAAATATGCTGATTTACCAGCACTGTATCAATCGCGCCACGCCTTACTTCATGCTAGCCAGACTGGAAGTATTGATAAGGTCGTGCTAGAAGCCTTGGCCAGTGGCCTAACCGTGTTTAGTTCGAGTGATGCCTATGCGCAGTGGCCGGATTTTATTATCAAGTTTAAAGTGGGTGATGGGGCGGAGCTCGGAGCCGCGATACAAAAGGCTAACGAAGGAGTCGGTTTTGTTCCTTCCGACGTGGGGCGACAGTATGTAGCCGATCGTTTTAGCCTGGATCATTTGATTGGTACTCTGGTTTCGATAATGCAAAAATAATAATACTATGGAGGTATCCTCATTTTTCCAAAAAATGTGGCAAAAGATAGCGGCTCATCCGGGTTTGGTTATTTTTTTGTTGGCTTTGTCAGCTCGGTTGGTGGTTTTTTATGTCGTGCTTTCGCTTAACCAGTTTGACGCTAGCCAGGTGGCAGAGCGACTAAGCGCGGATGGGTATTATCAAATCGGTCAAAATTTGTTCGGATACGGTGTTTTTTCCCTAGGCCATGATGGCGCATTGGCGCCGGATTCTCTGCGGACACCGGGGTATCCGGCACTTGTTTTGATCAGTTTGTGGTTAACTAAGACTGTGTGGCCGCTTTTGGCGATCCAGATTTTGGTCGCTAGCGCGCTCCCGCTACTTATCGGTCGGATAGCGCGCGCGATCGGGTTGCCCCCAAAATTGGCCGTGCCAATGATGATTTTTTTAGCTTTAGATCCGTTTGGTATCAGTGTATCCGTTAAATTATTGACGGAAATATTTTTCGCATTTTTTTTCTGTTTAGCTATCGAGAAAATAGTCGCGTTTATTCGTATGACGGAAGTGTCGACTGGAGCAGTGCCCTCGCTGGCTAAGGCGCTGATGTGGGCTGGATTTTTCCTCGGGGTGGCTACTTTGTTTCGTCCGACTACTATTTATTTTGCCGGCGCTTTTATATTTATTTGGTTAGTTTATCGATTGATAACCAAAAAGATACTTTATTTTAAATTTTTGGCTTTATTTTTATTGTGCTCAGCGCTGCCGACACTGCCTTGGCTCTTTAGAAATTACGCGGTTTTTAAAACTTTTTCTTATTCGGTGATCAAGGAGCATGTTATCTACGCGGATTTGGCTCCCTCGGTATTGGTGTTTAAAGAAGGGATATCCTACGCGCAGGCCCAACGTGAGTGGTTCGCGCGCGATGGCTTTGACCAGATTCCAGCTCCCACAGTGGCAAACGGCGCTTGGTTCCAGGATAAAGCTGTCGCGTTGATCAAACAGAATCCGAAGGAGTTTTTTATGGTGGCGGCGGTTAGTGTCGTTACTTTTTTTACTCATGATGGGGTGTTGGATTTATTATCATTGTGCGGCCTCAACGTCTCGCCGGTGTTACGGCATAGTTGGCTATCGGTAGCGCGACTTCCGGCAGGAGAGCAATGGCAATTTTTGAAAAGCGTGGTTCAGACACCACTCTTGTTGGTATTTTTGTATCGTATTATTTGGGTTGTGTTAGCTGGACTGTTTTTTTTAAGCATTGGGTATCAGCTGGTTACGCGTCGGCTATCGACCATCATGGCATTTTTTATTTTAATTATCGGCTATTTTTCGTTGACTACTATTACGAATGGTCTGGCGGTAAACGCGCGATTTCGGTTTCCGGTGGTTGGATTGTTGTTTATGGTCATAGGCGCGGGCTACCAATTATGGCGTGAAAAACGCCGGTCAGAGCACCCTGCCAAAACCCTTGAATAATAGAGAGTTTTGTTGTTATACTAGAAACAAGTTTTATTAATGTAAGCATGTATGGCCAAATTATCCATTGTTATACCGGTTTTTAATGAAAAGAATACAATTTTGCCTCTTTTAGAGGTGATAAACGCGGTTAATATTGGTGATATCAAGAAGGAGATTGTTATTATCGATGATTTTTCTACCGACGGGACACGCGATATATTGAAAGAATTAAAGGGAGAACAATATTTGGTCCATTGGCAGGAGCACAACCAGGGCAAAGGCGCGGCGATCCGCAAGGGTTTTTCGCTCGCCACCGGGGATTTTATCGTCATCCAGGATGCGGATTTGGAATATAACCCGGAAGAATATCCGGTATTGCTGCAGCCGATTTTGGCCGGCAAGGCGGATGTGGTGTATGGTTCACGTTTTATTGGGGATCGTCCGCATCGGGTGCTGCTTTTTTGGCATTCGATGGGTAATAAGTTTTTGACGCTGCTTTCCAACATGCTCAGCGGGTTGTATTTTACGGACATGGAGACCTGTTACAAACTTTTTACCGCCAACGCGCTCAAAGCTATCGCGCCGCAACTCACTGCCAATCGTTTTAATATCGAACCAGAAATTACGGCTCGACTGGCCAAACACCGCCATTTCCGGATTTATGAAGTGGGTATTTCTTATCATGGCCGCACCTACGCGGAAGGTAAAAAAATTGGCTGGAAAGATGGTTTTAGTGCGATTTGGTCAATCATAAAGTTTAACTTCGGCGGATAAGGTTTAGTCGGCATCGGTAGTAGCTATGACGTTTATTTCGTTTCATTTTTTAGTTTTTTTCCCGGTCGTTTTTTTGGTGTATTATGCTTTGCCGATACGGTGGCGTGTCTCGTGGCTGTTGGCCGCGAGTTTTTATTTTTACGCGGCTTTTATCCCGGTCTATACCCTTATTTTGGTATTTTTAATGGTGATTGACTTTTGGCTTGGAAAACGGATAGAACGCTCGACCGGACGGGATAGAACCAAGTATCTGGCGATTAGTATAGTGGCCAATCTCAGCGTACTGTTTATTTTTAAATATTTTAATTTTTTCGGCGCGAATCTGCAGGCCTTGGCGGATTTTCTGCATTGGAATTATTCGGTGAGTACGCTCAAGTTGTTGTTGCCGTTGGGCTTATCATTCCATGTTTTTCAGAGCTTGAGTTATGTGATCGAAGTGTATCGGGGGCGGGTGCCGACGGAACGCCGACTCAGTATCTATATGCTGTATGTGATGTTTTGGCCGCAGCTGGTGGCGGGTCCGATCGAGCGGCCGTATCATGTGCTGCCCCAGTTGCATCATTTACCGGGGTTTGATCGCGGCCGGATTGTACGAGGGCTACAGCTTATGTTATGGGGGTTTTTTAAAAAAATGGTGATTGCCGATCGTTTGGGCGTGTTGGTGAGCCACGTGTATGATAATCCGGATCCGCAAAATGGGGTAGTTGTGGCGCTCGCAACGGTAGCTTTTGCGTGGCAAATTTTTTGCGATTTTTCCGGGTATACGGATATAGCGCGTGGGGCAGCTGAGACGATGGGCGTAACGCTGATGGAGAATTTTCGCCGACCTTATTTTGCCAAGTCGATCGCTGATTTTTGGCGGCGGTGGCATATTTCTTTGTCTAGTTGGTTCCGGGATTATATTTATATTCCACTTGGCGGAAGTCGCGCCGGTAAAGCGCGTCAGTGCGTAGCTATCATGGCGGTTTTTTTGGCCAGCGGATTGTGGCACGGGGCCGATTGGAAATTTGTGCTGTGGGGAGCACTTTTTGCCCTGTATATTATTATAGGGTTACTAACTAAAAAGATACGGGAGCGGCTGGTTGCCTGGTCGCGGATTGAGTCGGCGCCACGGTTATATAAGGTTTTGCAGGTTGGGTATACTTTTTTACTGGTTTGTTTTGCGTGGATTTTTTTCCGAGCTAGCAGTCTTTCGGCAGCGGTCGAACTCATTAAGCGGTTGGGGGTTGGTTGGAGTCATATTTTTGAGGCAGGTTGGTTACAGGCTAATGTTTTTTCTACTGCCGCTATTAAGTTAAGCGGGTTGCATGTGCTAGTAGTGTGCGGATCCATAGCAGTGATGGAAGGGGTTCACTTGTTACAGCGGCGTCACGACCTCCACGATGTGATTGCTCGTCAGAGAACGGGGGTGCGGTGGTTGGTTTATTATGCTTTGGTAGTGAGTATCTTATTTTTTAGTTATTCCGGGGAAGGTATTTTTATTTATTTCCAGTTTTAATCTGGTGAGTATGCGATCACTGTTGCTACGACTAGCTTTATTTGGCCTGCCCCTTATTGTTTTGTGGTCGTTTCCTTTGTTTGTCTTTTTAAAAAGTGGAGAATTCGTGGGGCTCAATAAGGTTATTGCTCAGCAGATGGGTAAACGGTCGGTTGTTTTTGGTCGAGTGTATACCAATAGTCAGCATGATCGAGAGTATAAATGGCGGGCGATAAATAAGCGTCGCCCTAAGGTGGTGTTGATAGGTACATCGCGCATGTTGGGTTTTCGAAGTGATTTTTTTCGTAATTCAAAGGAGGTCTATAATGCCGGAAGGGGCGTGGCCGACTGGTCTCATTTGAACGAATGGGTAAAAAATTGGCCGGCTGATTATCAGCCGGATATGATTATTTTGGGTCTCGACCAAAATCTATTTTTTCAGCCTTTGGCTAGTGACGTGTCGTATGGAAGCGCTGATTCTACACTCGTGAGTTTTTTTAAACATGGTTGGCGCCAGTTGTATCAGGACTATGTTAAGCGAAAATTTACCTTGACGCAGCTGTTTCAAGAATATTCAGAAGTAAGAATTGGTTTAAACGCAGTAGCGAATGGCAAAGGTTTTCGTAACGATGGAAGTTATGCCTACGGTGGTTATTATGAACGACTCGGTGAAACGCAGCATTTAATGGGAATGAAAGAAGGCGCTGAAAATTTATCCATAGAAAATTGTTTGCTCAAGTATTATGGCGCGGAGGTGCGGGAAAGCGCCTTGGTAGAGCTGGCCGGGTTTGTAAAGACAGTGCGTGAGAGGGGGGTGAAGCTGGTGGCGTTTTTGCCTTCCTATGCACCAAGTATCTATGATAAAATAGAAGAAAATGGTGGCGCCTGCCTTGCCCGAGCGAAGGAGCTAAACGCCGCTGCCGGCTCATTGTTTGAGTCAAATCAGGTGCCGTGGTTTGATTTATCCGATGGGGGAGCGGTGGGCATACGTGATCGTGAGATGCTAGATGGGGGCCATGCCTCTGAAAAGGCTTCGCTTAGGGAATTGCTTGTTCTTACCAAGGGCGCTCCCGAATTATCACTTATCGTAGATGAGGCGGCCATTACTGCTATGCTACGCCAAGCCTCATCCAGTCCCTTTTCCGTGGTGGAAAATTAGTTCACCTCGCTCGTGATCTATTACTGGTGATATGTATTCAAAAGTAAGCTATACGTTATGGAGAAAGTTAAAGCCTATGTGAGTGTGTTAAGATTTGATCATTGGATAAAGAATTTATTTTTTTTACCGGGTTTTATTTTCGCGCTTGCGTTCACTGGGCGCGCGCTGACGTGGTCTTTGGTGGTAGAAGTGGTGTTGGCCTTGTTAGTGTTTGGGTTGGTGGCCTCGGTTAATTATACGATTAACGAGATTATTGACGCTCCGTTTGACCGGTTCCATCCGGTAAAAAAGTTACGGGCGGTGCCATCGGGGCGGGTGAAGGTCAGTATACTGTACGCGATCATGGTGCTATTTTTGTTCATGGCGGCAGTAATAACGTACTTCCTTTTGCCGCGGCCACTATTAATTGTGCTGGGGATATTTTTGGTTTCCGGCATTATTTATAATATTCCGCCGCTACGATTCAAGGATGTGGCTGTGCTCGATGTGATTACGGAGTCAGTGAATAACCCGATTCGTTTTACGGGTGGGTGGCTCCTGGTATCCACCCAGTTTCCGCCGTGGTTACTGCTCATTACTTTTTGGGCGCTGGGCGCTTTTTGGATGGCGGGTAAACGATACGGCGAGATGATTTATTTTAAAGCGGAAGCGGACAAGCTGCGTACCTATCGCAAATCATTCCAATTTTATACGCAATCTTTGTTATTGGGGATGATCATCGTGTCCGCTGGGTTATTTGTCGCCGGATATATTTGGAGCGTAGCAGTATTCTTGCCGCGACTTGGTTTGCTGTTGCCCTTCGTGGTCGGTTATTTTGCTTGGTATTTCCGGATGATTATGCGTCACGATATGATGGTGCGCGAACCGGAGACACTGATTAAAAATATTCCTTTTTTATTGTTTAACTTGGCGCTCGGCGGTTTGTTTTTGGCGGTGTTATTTTTATGAAGGAATGCGTCATTGATTTTGATGAAACACTGATCAGGGTGGATTCGTTGTGGTATATCCTGAAGCGCGAACGATTGTGGAAATCGCCGCGCCTTTTTGGGTGGGGAGTTTGTTTGTGGGTGGCTAGAAGCGTGCTGTCCCGGACAGGGCAACTGCCCGTGCGACGTAGGTTTAAATTTATTTTATTAGGCTTGTTGCAGGCGCGTGGCTCGAAATTGATTGATAAATACGCTTTGGAATTTCAGCCATTCCTGAATAAGGAGCTGATTGATCGTGTGAGCCAGGCATATCCATGTCCGGTGGTTATTACTTCATCGTGGGAGCCGCTGGCATTAGCGGTGCTGGAGCGTGGCGGTCTTGGTAACTGGCGCGTCAAGGGCACGGTATTGACCGCGCGATTCGCGGATTTTCAGATTTGTTGGCATGCCAATAAATTGGTCGCTTTGTCTCAATTATCTATTACTACCTTTGATTTATTTACAGATTCAGAGGATGATCGTCCGCTTATGGAAAAGGCTCAGTCCGTGACCATGGTATCGCCACCGCCGGTAGCAGGTGCTGAAGAAACTAAAGTATGCTCGCATTGGTATCTGGTAGTCATCGTGGCAGTAGCCTTCGGATTGCGAGTGGCGGGGAGCGCGTATGGGTTGCCTTTGTGGCTGGTAGGCGATGAGACGGCTTTGGTGTATGGCGCGCTCAAGATGATCGAGTTGCGCACGATTGTGCCGGCCCTGCATTATAGCGCGTTTGCTGGAGTTTTTTATTACGGCCCTTTTATTCCCTATTTGTATCTAGGTCCCTTTTTGGCAACGATTGGTTTTAAATGGTTGTGGTTTCCGGGGACCTTTTTCCAATTTAAAAATGTTTTGTTGGCAGATCCGTCGGCTTTGTTTTATGTGGCGCGTATTATCAGCGGGATTGCTGGAGCGCTGAGCGTGTTGGTTGTGTACCGAATCGCAAAAAATATTTTTTATAACCAAGCGGCGGCTCTGTGGTCGGCGGTTTGGTTGGCGACTAGTCTGTTGGCGGTGGATTACGCGCATTGGGCACGGCATTGGACTATTCTGACTTTGCTACTTGCCGTCGTTATCATGATCGTTACCGAGCCGCAGTGGGGGAGCGCTCGGCGTTATGTAGTTGCCGCTGCGGTAGTCGGCCTCGGGATGGGGTTCAATGTGCAAGCGGCATTCGGCGGGATTTTTATCGCTTTGTGGGTGCTCGGTTTTGAGCGCGTGAAGCCACTTGTGCTCATAAAAAAGAAGTGGTTTTGGCAGGCGATAGCGGTGTTTGTTATTCCCGTAGTCGGGGTTTATTTTTTATGGCCACGCAGTTTTGATTTTATTACGGTGAACACTGACAAGGTAGTTACGGTGAAAAGTTTGGGGGGGTTTTTACAGAGTCTTTGGTTTCATCTGGGCAATCTTTTTAAAGCAGAACCATTGTTATTATTTTTTTCGGCGTTTGGTTTGGCGCTCGGACTTATCAAGAAGTGGCGATTGTTTGTAGTGCTTGAGTTGTTTAGCGTAGCTTATTTGGCCGTGATTTATGCTTTTTTGCAAACTACGGATCGGTTTATTTTGCTCTTGTATCCTGTGGCGGCGCTATACGCCGGGTTTGGTTTGACGCATTGTTTGTCATGGATAGGTGGCTATTCCCGAGGGTTGCGTATGGCGCTCGGCGCGTTGTGTGTATTATTGCCGCTCGGAGTGGCCATTAGATTTGATTTTCTGCTGATTAAGAATGATACGCGGTATCAGGCGATCCGGTGGGTGGAGGCACAGCTGCCGGCAACGGCCAAAATAGTGGTGGCCGCGCCGCTTACCCGGATGATTCCGACTGTGGAAGCCTTGACCGAACAACAGTTTATTGATCCCGGTTCGCTCAGGTCTATGGATAAAGCTTTATTGGATTTGCCGGAGAACCTTTATCCATCACCGCCACGTTTTGTTCTGAATACGTATACTATCACCACTAGTTCGTGGTTCACGCATCTTGACTTGTATCTCCAGAGTAATCGGTATGATTATTTAGTGCTGGCGCCATCGTTTGCAGCGGCCCAGCAGATGCCTTCATTATCGAGTTTGGGTTTGATAGAGATCAAACGCTGGAAAGGTTCGTGGCGGAGTGGCTTGCTCACTCCAGGGCACGAGCATCTGCCGGATGGATTTGGCGCTGGTATGCGGGAGATTTTCAGCACCACTGATTTTGGTCCGGAAATGGTGATATATAAAACCAGTTTTTAATATGAAAAAAGTCTTACTCATCACTCCGGCTTGCCACTTTCGCAATACCGGCGCTGCCCAGCGCGATATCTATGCAGCGATCGCGCTCCTGCAAAAATTGGGGCATATGGTAGCCCTGTATACTATAGATAGTGGCGCGCAAGACCAGGGAATATTGGATGAGGTTTCCAAACGCTATGGTATTGAGATTAAAAAATTCCGTCCGCAACGCAGGGTGTGGAGTTGGATCGGACGTTTTTTAGTTAACCCTAGTTTGTTTGATCGGGCGGCATATGTGTTCGATGAGTTGCAGCGGGACAGTATTTTTCGTTCGTACGTTACCGGTTTTAAACCGGATGTTGTGGTTAGTTTTTGTTCCTACTCGTGGCCGGTAATCAAATTTGCAAAACAGCAAGGTATTAAAACAGTACTGCGCTCCCATAATTTTGAATCGAATTTTTTTTGGGAGTCACTCACTGTGGCAGAAAAATTCAATCCGCTTAACACTCTTAGGCGGATCGCTAAGTATCGCGGTGAATGGTTGGCAGCGAAACTTTCGGACACCGTGGGGACTTTGCCGGTCGAACAGGTGACGAAGTATCGAGCCTGGAAATCGCAGGGCGTTCATATTTTAACTTTGTTATTTTTACCTGAGTCATTGCGTGAACCGGTTTTTCACGCGGATAAAATTCCGCTCGACTTGTTCTATTTGGGGGCGAGTTATAATATTAGTTTTCATCGGCGCGGGGTTGAACTGTTGATTAAAGAAATAGCTCCGTTGGTAGAGAAACTCGCTCCGGGAAAATTTCGTTTTCATATCTGCGGGGGGAAATTACCTCCCGAATTGGCGGCTGCGTGTACCGGGGCGGTGCACCACGAGGGGTATGTGCCGGATTTGGAGGGTTTCCTGGCTGGTATGGATGCGGGAGTATTCCCCGTGATGTTTGGTAAAACTATGAAAGGCAAAGTATTTGAAACATTGGCGCGTGGGTTCCCGATGGTTATCTCGACAAATTGTCTGGGCGGCTATAATCTGCGTGATGGTGAAGAAGCGCTGATCGCGGACACGGTAGCGGATTTCACGGCCAAGATTATTTTGCTGGCGAACGGAACAATTCGTCAAAAAATAGCCCACGGGGCGGCAGCTTTTTCACAGGCAGAGTTTAGCGAAGAGAAAATAATTTCTGTGCTGGAGCAATTGTTAGGTAGTTAATACTCTGTATGGCATTTCTAAACACTATTACCCGGGTCGCGCAAAAACGCTCAATTATTTACTGGATAGTCGTGGTTAGTTTTGTGGTATGTCTGGCTTATTCTTTTTACCATCGTATTGAACCGGCCGTGGACGCGCGGGCGTATGATAATATCGCGCTTAATATCGTGGCAGGTAATGGTTTTAGAGAGCAGGGTGTCGAAGTGCCGATTTTATTTGACCGATCTATCCAGCGGGCGGGGCCAGGGTATGAATACTTTTTGGCCGGATTGTATAGCGTGTTTGGTCATCATTATGAAGCGGTATGGGTATTTCAGGCGTTGTTGCA
>CAZXIF010000029.1:0-5008 GCA_964640395.1 uncultured Gammaproteobacteria bacterium
CACGACATCACACCCCGCCACAGCATTGTCTACTCGGTCGCTATCCCGAATATCCCCGCTCATTACTTCGATAGAATTTAGCAACTCAGGCGAAAACGTATCCAACCACCCCCATGAATTTAAGGAATTATAAAAAACAAAAGCCCTGACATCCGCTCCCACTGCAACCAGCGCTTCCACCAGGTGACTGCCAATAAATCCATCCGCTCCAGTAACTAAAACTTTGGTTTTCTCCAAATCCATAGATAACTGATACTGCTTGAATTATCTTCCCTCACCAGCTGAACCACCCACATTATCTAATAGTTTCACCTGAGTGTCAAGCTGTTTATCGACCACTCTACCAATTGCCGATGGTAGACAAATCAGGTATACTAGACACAATTTTCTTACTTCTTTTGTGCGTGTGTCCAGAACCCAAAAAATAGCCGCCCTTATCTTTTTCGTTAGTTTAGCCATGCGCCTGTTGGCGCTGTATTCGTTCGCCGAAGAAAAATCACTGCTCTATATCTCCGACAGCCTGACCTACCTGCAAGTGGCGAACAATGTCATACACCACGGCATTTTCTCCATGGAAATCCCGGCGCCTCTTATAGACGGCTCCGCAGCTACAACTTCTTTCATCCCGCACCCCGATAATTTCCGCACTCCTCTGTACCCACTTTTCTTGATTCCGTTCATACTGCTCAAAACTTCTTTATATGTTCCGGTCGTGGTACAAAGCGTGATTCTTTCCGCGGCCATGGTTCTTTTTTACCTGTTAGGACGACGACTAGTCCCCGAACCGGTCGCAGCCCTAGCCACCATCGCCCTCGCGTTCGAACCCTTTGGCGCGCTGATCGGCGCCCAAATCATGACCGAATCATTATTTCTCATCTGGTTTATACTCAGCGTACTGTACTTGCTGCTCGCCATCAAAGAACACAGCCCTCGCTACTTGTTGATCGGAGCGGGGTTGCTGGGGCTGGCAGCCATCACTCGGCCAGTCGCCTTTTATCTGGGCATCCTTATTATCCCCATAGCCGCCCTATTCATGGGTCTCAAAACCCATTGGAAAAAAGGCTTGCTCGCGGTGACGCTATTTTGCCTAGTCGCTTCCCCCTGGCTGTACTACAATTTTTTTATTATAAAAACGACCGAATTCAGTTCGCTTAGCAGTTTTGATTTATACGCCTATCACGGCAAATATTTTGATCTCTGGAGAGCGAGCCGAGGCGCGGATCCTGGCGACCGACTCCCTTTTATTGATCTAAATACCGTAAACGCCACATTTGACGGACGCGCTATTCCTTTGTTAAAATCAACAGGGCTTGCCTATATCAAGGCACATCCCATTGAATACCTGTGGTATCACTTATTGCGTTTGCCCGCTCTCTACACCGACTCTGGCTACTCTTCGCTACTCAACGGCGTTCCTTTTCTCCATCTGAATTTCGATTCCGTGACTGGAGGCGTGTTTGACGGCTTGGTCTGGTCTCGTCCGAAGACAACTCTAGCCACGTTACGTCACCAACCTGTCCTGATCAGTTTGCTCGGCGCCGACCTGCTGTTTGTGATCATTACCCTGCTGGCCGCCGCGCATCCGTTGATTTACTTCCGACGTTTCCGGCAGTGGCCTCGAGAACTCCTATTGGTATTAGCCTTACTAATCGTGTATACCGGCCTCGCCTCGCCGATTGGCGGCGCGCGATTACGAATCCCGGTCAATTTTTTTCTCTTCCTGCTAGCCTTTCATTCATTGTGGCTAATACGGACTCAGCCGACTAATTTAGAAAAAATAAATTCCTCTGTATAATATATGCTTGATCTGCGCGCCAGCAACATTCTGATTACCGGGGGAAACGGCTTTATTGGCCGGACTCTGATTAATAATTTAACCAAACTGCGCGGCGTACCTGCCGAACAGATCATCGTACCCGATTCCAAACGCGACGACCTACGGCTGTCCAGCAATTGTGAACGGCTGTTCCAAGAGCACACTATCGATGTAGTGATTCATCTGGCCGCGCGCCTCGGCGGCGTAGGTTTCAGCAGCAGCTTTCCCGCTACCCAATACTACCAAAATATCCTCATGGATCTGCACATCATGGAAGCTGCCAACCATGCCAAAGTCAAAAAAATAGTCATGGTCGGCAGCGCCTGCGCCTATCCCAAAGATTGCTCCTATCCGTTACTCGAAAAAAATCTCTGGGACGGATTGCCCCAAGAAACCAACTTGGCCTACGGCATCGGCAAACGTATCATCACCATACAGGCGGACGCGTACCGCCAACAATTTGGCCTGAACGCGATCGTCGTTATTCCGAACAACGCCTACGGCCCGGGTGACAATTTTCATCCGGAATATTCACACGTTATCCCTTCGCTCATCAGGAAATGTCTGGCCGGCGATGACCCACTCGTCGTCTGGGGCGACGGCACGCCGACCCGCGATTTTTTTTATGTGGAAGACTTTGCCGAGGGAGTAGCCCTAGCCACCGAAAAACACGACACCTCCGAACCGCTTAACCTGGGTTCCGGTACCGAAACGAGTATCGCCGAAGTGGTCGCCCTGATCCGTCGTTTGACCGGCCACCAAGGCGTTGTCATCTACGATACGAATAAGCCCAACGGCCAACCCCGCCGCTCGGTAGATATCGAGCGGGCCAAACACTTACTCGGTTTCAAACCAACTACCACTTTAGAAACAGGGCTGACGCGCACTATGGCCTGGTACCAGGCCAACCGTCAGACACTTACCGATCATACCCTATGACCTCTACCCTCATCATCACGACACGCAACGAAATTGAAGGCGTTACCACCCTCATCCCACGCCTCCCGCTCACTGCCTTCGACCAAGTGTTAGTCATAGACCTGAATTCCACCGATGGCACCTTGGATTTTTTCAAGACGCACCACCTGCGCGTGATCCCGCAAACCTTGGCTGGACGAGGCAACGCTATTCGCCTGGCCGCCCAGCACGCCACCGGCGACGTGATGGTATTCTTCGCCCCCGATGGCAATGAAAATCCCGACGACCTGCTCAAATTACGCGATCTCATCGTGGCTGGCCACGACATGGTCATCGCCTCCCGCTTCCTCCCCGGCGCCCGAAACGAAGAAGACGTGTCGTGGTATCGCCCACGCGCCTGGGCGAATAAAGCCTTTACACTGTCCGTCAGACTATTCTGGGGTGGCACTATTTCCGACACCATCAACGGTTATCGCGCTATTCGCAAAGATAAATTACTGGAATTGAATACCGATGAACCAGGTTTTGCTATCGAATTCCAAATGTCAATTCGCGCCCTTAAACTCGATTTCAAGGTCAAAGAGATCCCGACTATCGAAGGCGCTCGCATTGGCGGCCACAGCACCGCCTATACCATTCCGACCGGCTGGCGCGTCCTGCGCACGCTGCTAAAAGAAATCTGGCTCGGCAAACGCTTTATGCTCGATCGCTGGCAACCACGCTAAGTCCGTATGAATGTTTCCCTAGTAATACCAACGTTAAACGAACGCGAAAGTATCGCCAAATTATTGGCGGACATTGTTGCTATTTTTTCGAAGTGCAGCCTGGTAGAAAAAGCTGAGCTGATCATCGTGGATGACGGCTCCAAGGACGGCACAGTCGAAATCGTAAAACAGCTCTCTCTCCCCTATCCCATCAAAGTGATCGAGCGAACCACCCGCGGCCTCGCTACCGCAGTACTGGCTGGTTTTGGCGCGGCTACCCACGAAATCGTGGGTGTAATGGACGCCGACTTATCCCACCCACCCGAACTCATCCCTCAGCTTCTCTCGGCGCTATCCGACCACGACCTGGCGCTCGGCAGCCGCAATTTACCGGGAGGTCTGGTAGAAAATTGGCCCTGGTACCGCAAGCTGTCGTCTCAGTTCGCCACTCTTTTGACCCGCCCGCTTGGCATCACGCTCAGCGATCCAATGTCCGGATATTTTTTCCTTAAAAAGGAGCTGCTCTCCGGCCACCACTTTTCTCCCTTGGGCTATAAAATCCTCTTAGAAATAGTAGTAAAAAGTGGCGTTAAAAAAATCGCGGAAATTCCCTATGTTTTTCGCAACCGCTATCTCGGCAAAAGCAAGATGGGCATGCGCGAAAGTTTTAATTTTATTCAGCATTTATGGCGCCTGAGCACCTGGAAAATAACCCGCCGGTAGCCGCGATCGAACCTCCGACTTTTTTTAAACCATACCAAACCGGAGTGTTAATTATTTTTCACACCTTCTTATTAGTGCTGATTATCAACTTCGCGCTCTGGGCTTTTTTTAAAATCAAGGATGCTCGCTTCCCCGCTAACCCGGTAATCCACAAATATGGGATCGAACGGCTAAAACCCCTCTATCCTGGTCGTTCCGAAGCAGAAGTCCGCGTCCTACTCCACGAATCGTGGTCCAGGCCCATGGTGTTCGATAGCTATACCGGCTTCAAAGAAAAACCCTACAGCGGAGAATACCTGAATGTGTCCTCACACGGTTTCCGTTTTGTCAAAAATAACCCGCCTGCCTGGCCGCCCGACCCCAAAAAATATAACATCTTCGTCTTTGGCGGCTCGACCATGTTTGGCTACGGCGTGGCAGACAATGAGACAACCGCTGCGTATCTAGAAACACTGTTGCGCAAGGAAAAAAAATCCGCTGTCATCGTATACAACTTCGGACAAGGGCGCTACTTCTCGGTGCAAGAAAAAATTTTATTTGAAAAACTACTTCTGAACGGACACCGACCAAAGCTAGCTATCTTTGTCGATGGCCTCAACGAATACCACCCCGATGGCGAACCATATATCGGCTCTACCAACGATGCTATTCAAGACAATCTGCTCGGCCTACTATTCGCCAAGACTCCCACCGGCCGAGCCATGACATCACTCCAGCAACGCCTACGTGCCCAGGCAAAAAAAACCACTAACCCGTCAGAGCCTCGCGAATCCGATGCCGAGAATCCAGCCACTATCAACGGCATCATCAGTTATTATGTTGCTAACAAGAAAATGGTGGAGTCACT
>CAZXIF010000030.1:0-11753 GCA_964640395.1 uncultured Gammaproteobacteria bacterium
TTGCGCAAATTCTTTGGCAAAATTTTCTGTTTCTTCAACAGACGATGTAATAATTATTTGCGACATAGTTTAAAGCCCCTATCCAAATTTTTGATGATGTCACTGGCCAACACGACTCTTTGTCCATTCGCCCTAAGATAATCCCCAACCACGCCATGAAGAAAACATCCTAATAAAAATACTTTTTCTTTCTGCTCCGGAAACTGAGAGAGCAATCCTGCATAAATTCCCGTCAGGACATCTCCATGCCCCGCGCTGGCCATCGGTGAGGGCCACTTCTTTTACTCCGGTAGCCAGTAGTTCATGGATAATCCCCCCGACACTCTTTTCTTTTTCCAGGGTCGTATCCAAAATAGCCTCGGCTTCTTCCAAATTAACGATCAGCAGGTCTGTGCGGGGCAGCACTTCGCATAATTTTTCCTTGGCGTATTTGAGAAGATACGATCCGGGGTTGATGGCCAGGCGGACGGTGGGGTGTTTCGTTAGGTACTCGAGCAATTTTTCCTGGACTACTTCAAACCCTTTTGAAAGCCCCGTGTAATACACCCAGTCCGCAACCGGAGCTTTTTCCGGCCAGCGATAGTTTTTTGTTTCGGAATAGGAAAGAATCGTGCGTTCGCCGCGATAATTAAGCACGATTGAATAGCGGCTTTGGTGTTCAGGGTCTTCGGTTATGAGCGACGTATCGACAGCTTGTTTTTTTAGCTCTTGCACGGCCAGTCGTCCGTAGGCATCGGCACCGACGGCGCTGAGTACGGCGCTCGAAAGCCCCAGCCGCGTCGCTCCCACGGCCACATTAGGCGCGTTGCCGCCGAGCGATTGAAAACTGTCGATGATCGGAATTTTTTCGCCGTACTTAAAGCAGAGGTGCTCGGCGTCACCGGTGAGGTGGCATTCGGAGCAGTTATCATCGATCTGGACATGGGTGTCGATGATCGGATCGCCGATAGCGAGAAGGTTGAGCATAACATTAAAACATTAGAACATTAAAACATGTTGAGCCTAAGCGAAATCCGTCCGTACGGGAAAACAAGTAAATTGATCAAAAAACCGTCGCCACGGTACTGTTTTAATGTTTTTATGCTTTCATGTTTTCATGTGGGTAAATCTTTCCTTTTGGATCTTTCACCATGTCAGATGGATAGCAGACATGTCGATGTTTCCCAAGCAATATCTCAATAAATTCAATCAAGCTGGCTACGGAGAATCCAAACATGGCGATGGCAAATATTTTATTCTGGATATAAGTAGCGTAGACAAATAAACACGCGCCGCCAATGACAAATACCAAATCCTGACGCCGTTCCGCCTCTAAAAATACCCCGTAAATATGCAGCACCACACCCAAGAGAGCCACGATGTAAATAAGGAGCTGGGTCTCCGACCAGGTAGAAAAGTCGGGGAGATGAGAGAGAAGGTAGTCCATATGTTTTTAATTCATGAATCATGGCTCAGATAGCCTGATCCAATTAATTAATAATTAAGTTTTATGTTTGTAGCGTATTAAATATAATTCGTATAAACTCGCGCCGGTAAAAATTATCTGCAAGGGAATAAAAATGGGGTCGCGTAAGTAGCCGCTATAAGCCAACAAGAATAATCCACCACTGGCAAAGATTATATCCTGAGACGTTTCTTTTTTAGAAAAAATTCCCCAGGTAATCAAAAGCAGCCCAATCGCTCCCAATGTTTTAAACAAGAAAGGCATGGATTTTTTATTCTTTCCAAAAATTAATATACTCAATCGCCGCCAAAGCCGCCACAATTCCCTGTCCGGCTGCAATCCCGATTTGTTTGTACGCTACATTCGTCACGTCTCCGGCCGCGAAAATACCCGGTACATTCGTGCGGCATTTAGTGTCAGTCACGATTTGTCCTTGGGGATCCAGTTCTAGGGTTCCTTTCACAAAGCTGGAATTCGGGATCATGCCAATATGTATCATCACCGCGTCGAGCGGCACCTCTTGAGTAGCGCCATTTTTATCGACGTACTTCAGTCCCTGTACCCGCGTATCGCCGACGATTTCAGACGTTACCACTTCGTACAAGAATTTCACATTCGACGCCATTTTTAACTTATCAACCAAAATAGCGTCACCCTTCGGAAATCCGCCCGCGGTCGCTTCCGGATATTTCGATAGCATATACACTTCCTTAGAAATCCCAGCCATCATCAGCGCCGACTCGAGCGCGCTATTGCCCGCGCCAATGGTAGCAGTGACTTTATTTTTATACAATGGCCCATCGCACACCGTGCAGTAGGTGATACCTTTGTGATCGAGCTTGTCTTCGCCCGTTACGCCCAGTCGTTTCGGATGAATACCGGTGCCAATAATCACCGTCTTAGTCTCAATCTCAATCGTTTCTCCGTTCGCTTTTTGGGCTTTAACAATATGATAGTTTTTCAGGGGTGTAATCGCCGTCACCGTCCAGCCCTCCTCGATAGTCACGCCATACGACCGCACATGCTCGGCAAATTTTTGCGCCAAATCATACCCCTCGATATCAATAATCCCCGGCCAGTTATTCACGACGCCGGACAAAGCGACTTCGCCGCCGATATTGTCGGTGATAAGTCTAAAGTTCAATTTACGACGCACCGCGTAGATGGCACTGCTACAACCCACGGCCGCGCCGCCGATGATGACAAGATCAAGCATAGAATATTAATTTTTAATTTCCAATTTTTAATTTCCAAACAATTTTCAATGTTACAATAATTTAATTTTCAAACTCTAATAAGAATTTCATCTTAAAATTTTTAAGCATTGAAAATTAATTAATTAGAAATTGTTTTAAAATTGGAAATTGAGAATTGAAAATTATTTAATCTATTCTTAGTAGTCTACTTAGTTCTTCGTATGCCTTTTTAACATCCTCCGTTTTCATCAACGCACTCCCCACATTAAATATTTCCACCCCCCAACTATTCAACAGCGGAATAGTCGTCGTGCTCACCGCCCCGTCAACAGCGCATAGTGGTCGTTTTTTCAAAGCCGTAAACGCTTTAATTTTTTCTCCTACTTCCGTCACAAACGGGTTCCCTTGTTTCCCCGGCACCACCGTCATAAACAACACCACATCAAGTTTAGACAAATAGGACTCAATCGCGCTGAGCGGGGTCTCGGGGTTCAGAACCATTCCCACTTGCCAGCACTGGCCGCGCGCATAAGCGATACATTCCGTCGGATTGTCGAGTGATTCAATCGGAAAAATTGCTCGTTGCACATTCTTAATCGTCATCCATTTCTGCATCTCAAGGAGCGGATGATTCACCATCAGGTGCAACTCCCACGGCAAATCAGTTTCCAGTTCATTGATTTTTTCAATATCTGGAAATGATCGATTCAGCACAAACTCACCGTCCATCACGTCGATTTGCACATACGGCACTAAACTCTTCACCAAATCAACCTGCCGAGAAAACTCGTCAAACGTATTCGTCAGGATAGTCGGGATAAGCAGGGGGTAGTCACTCATATTTAATTTTCAATCGCGTCAATCTTCTTAAGTCGCCGCACCAGCCGTTCATCACCATCAAATTCCGTCTCCACAAATTTCTTCACGATCGCCGCCGCGTGCTCCTCGCTGAGTACATCAGCCGCCAAACACAATACATTTCCATTGCCATGTCGCCGTCCCATTTCGGCCGCTTCGATACTATAGCCCAGAACGGCGTGTATTCCTTTGACTTTATTAGCCGTAATACACATGCCTTGGCCGCTCCCGCACATTAGAATGCCACGATTGGCTTGGTTTTTCACTACCGTTCGAGCCAGAGGCACGGCATAATCCTGCAAATCGTCAATCGCTACATACTCATGCGGCCCCATGTCTTCCGCCGTCAAGGTAAGCTGTTTTTCGATATAGCGAAGCAAGTATTTTTTGAGTTGGTAGCCACGGTGGTCAGAGGCAATATAGATCATAGTAAAATAAGCAGATAACTAGTTTTTCGAATTTTTAACCGCCAATTCTTACTTAAAACTATACTAAAATTAGCGTTTTATTGCAAATCTTGCCTTTTTCCAAATAAAATGGTTTACTTATAAAAATAAGACGCTTAGACATCTGGGCAATCACCCAGAAATCGGCTCCAAGGCCGAGCGCCGGAAGAAGAAACCTCGACAGAGGAGTAGACCTTCCCGGGTAAGCCCGTCACCGCTGTAATTAAGCAAAACGCCGAGATGGTACCTCCCTTAAACCGGGATCTCGACACCTTTTTAGGTGTTTTTTAATTTTAAATTTCTATGGACCGCTCAAAAGAACATTTTTTCTCTCCTGAAACCGAACCAAATTTCCCCCGTGTCCCTGTGAAACTGGTGTATGAGGGTCAGGAGGCGCGTGACTATTGGAATGCGGTAGTGAGTACCGATTTCTACCGTCGGCTTAAAGCCAGTTTTCCCAAACAGCAGGTCGGGGAAATATTGCGTGAACGCCTAGGCGCTGAAGCAGTCTCGCTATTGGCAGCTGGAGTAGGTAAAAGCGAAATGCTTGACATTCCTCTGGTTCGTGAATTACTCGGGCATATTTCAATCCATGAGTTGGATGTCCATGAGCTTAGTCACGCTGATGCTGAACGGGAAACCAAAAAGTTTTTGGCCAATTTTCCCGAAATTCAAGCCATTAAACCTTACAGCGGAAACTTTGAGACGCTCAAGCTTCCCGAAGCTCGGGTAGTGGATGGCCATGAGCTTCGGTGGGTTATCGAGCAGTCCGGCGGCTCATTCAATAATTCGGCGGAAGACAGCCAGGTTGAACATGATGCCACCACTCTACCGCCAGGCACAATTAAGATATTTGATTTTACCCTGGCTATGGATCAGGACCCGCGTATTACCGGCCCAGGCTGGGCTAGCCCCAAGGAACTGGGTTGGTATGAAGATAGCTTTGCTCGCTATTTGAAGAGCAAAGGACTCTCAGACAAGGGTGTAGAAATAAGGAAGCAGGTCGTGTCCTTCGGTCCGGGCGGAGCGAATAAAAGAATTCTAATTTTAGGTTCAGCCGATAGTTGTCCCAAAATTGAAGTGTTTCGCTTTAATCGTTACCAAAAAGATAAAGATAAACCAAGCTATGTGGCCAGACTCTACGAACAGAAAGGCTTTAAAATTCTCAAAGAGTTGGAAGTCACCGAGCCGCTCCGCTATGCCGTACTTATCGTCGAAAAGCTTTAGTTATTCAATTATCTAAAAATATTGTATACATATGCTCTACAACGCCAACGCCGAAGAAAATCAGATCCTCGCCTTTTGGGAAGCCGACAAAACCTTCGAAAAATCAGTCTCCGAGCGCCCGGCCGACAAGCCCTACGTTTTTTACGACGGCCCACCCTTTGCCACCGGCCTGCCGCACTACGGGCATATCTTAAGTTCGGTTATCAAAGACGTCGTGCCCCGCTACTGGACCATGAAAGGCTACCAGGTGCGCCGCCGCTGGGGCTGGGATTGCCACGGCCTGCCCATCGAAAGCCTGATCGAAAAAGAACTCAAAATTTCTGGCGGCAAAAAACAGATCGAAGACGAAATCGGCGTCGCCGCCTTCAACGAAGCCTGCCGCTCCAAAGTGCTCACCTACACCAAAGAGTGGAAAGCAATGGTCAGTCGCTCTGGCCGCTGGGTGGAATTCGACAACGCCTACAAAACCATGGACTCCACTTACATGGAAAGCGTCTGGTGGTCGCTCAAAACCATCTGGGACAAAGGCCTCATCTACGAAGGCCGCAAAGTATTGCTCTACTGCCCCCGCTGTGAAACTCCGGTTTCCAAAGCCGAAGTCACGATGGACAATAGTTATAAAGACATTACCGAAGAAAGTGTTTATGTTAAGTTTAAAGCGAAGAATCTAGAATCTAGAATTTGGAATTTAGAATTAGAAGGAAATACATATCTCTTGGCTTGGACAACTACTCCCTGGACGCTGCCCGGCAATGTAGCACTCGCTATTAACGCAGAGGTCAAATATCTCATATTCCAAATTCCAAATTTCAAATTCCAAATTCCTGAATACTATATAATAGCAAAAGATAGAATCGATTCGGTAATGAATAAAGAGCCGTATGCTATAGTTGCGGAAGTCTCTGGTTCCGACCTTGTCGGCCTCGAATACGAACCCCTCTTTGACATCCCCGCCATCGCCGCCTCCGGCAAAAAGGCCCACTACGTCGCGGCCGCTGATTTCGTTACCACCACCGACGGTACCGGCATCGTCCATACCGCCGTCATCTACGGCGAAGACGACTACAGCCTGGGAGTAAAAATCGACCTCCCGATGGTCCCGCTCCTCACCAGCAAAGGCGAATTCAACAGCGACGCCCCGGCCCTGCTCCAAGGCCAATACTTCAAAAAAGCCGAAAAGTTGGTAAAAAATTCTCTCGAAGAAAGAGATCTGCTGTTCAAACGCGAACAATTCACCCACTCCTATCCGCACTGCTGGCGCTGTGAAACCCCGCTCATCTACAACGCCATCTCGGCCTGGTTTATCGACATTCAAAAGATCAAATCCCGCCTCATCGAGCTGAACGAAAAAATAAACTGGTACCCCGACCACCTCAAGCACGGCCGCTTCCTCAACATCCTCGAGACCGCCCCGGATTGGAACATCTCCCGCAATCGCTACTGGGCCACCGCCCTCCCATTCTGGAAATGTGACGACGACACCTGTAAGGCCACCGTCTGCGTGGGCAGTGTTGCCGAACTAAAAGAGAAAGCGACCAATTTTAGCGATGTCTTCCAGAGCGACACCGTCGCCGATCTAGACCTGCACAAACAATTTGTCGATCAGATAGTTTTGACCTGTGCGGAGTGCGGTGGCACCATGCACCGTGTCCCCGAAGTCATCGACTGCTGGGTAGAATCCGGCTCGATGCCCTTTGCTGAATTTCATTACCCGTTCGAAAATAAAGACGTATTCGAAGGCCGTTTCCCCGGCCACTATATCGCCGAATACATCGCCCAGACCCGCGCTTGGTTCTATTACATGCACGTTATGTCGACGCTCTTGTTCGATAGTAACAGCTTCCAAAATTGCGTCACCACTGGCACCATCCTCAACGAAAAAGGCGAAAAACTTTCCAAATCCAAACAAAATTACCCCGACCCCTGGAAAATCATCGAGCAATACGGCGTCGATGCCCTGCGCTACTACCTCATGACCAGCGTGGTCATGGAAGCCGACAACCTGCTGTTCAACGAGCGCGAAGTCAAAGAGACATACAACAAAGTCATCAATATCCTTTGGAACGTAGTCGAGTTTTATCTGCTCTACGCCAAAGACTACGATGGCAAGACCCAAGCACATCACAGTAGCCACCCGCTCGACAAATGGATTCTCACCAAGACCAATGCGCTGGTCAAAGAAGTGACCGAACACATGGACGCCTACAACACCGTCCGCGCTGGCCGCCCGATCAAAGAATTTATCGACGAACTCTCCACCTGGTACGTACGCCGCAGCCGCGACCGCTTCAAAGGCGACGACGAACTGGGCAAGCAGCACGCCCTCGCCGTATTAAAAGAAGTGCTTCTGACGCTAGCGAAAGTCATGGCCCCCTTCACGCCTTTCATCGCCGAAAAAATTCACCAATCGCTCGCCCCAGTTTCCAGTTTCCAGTTTCCAGTTTCCAGCAGCGTCCACCTGGAATCCTGGCCCAAATATCACGCCGACCATCACGACCAAGACATCCTCGACGTCATGAGCCTAGTTCGTAAAATCGTCGAGCTCGGCCTGTCACTCCGCGCCGAACACAAGCTCAAAGTCCGCCAACCACTAGCCGAGTTCCTTTTCTGCGCCACCAAAGAATCAGCGGCCCTGGCCAATGAGATCCATCAAAATCATGAGCTACTTGGCATTATAGCCGACGAACTTAATGTAAAAAGCGTTGCCTTTGCCGAAGCACCCGAGGGAGCAGGTTGGGCTGCCAAAGAAGAGGGGCCCTTAAAAGTCTGGCTCCAGACCACTCTTACCGACCAGCTCAAACAAGAAGGCCTGGTGCGTGAATTAACCCGCGCCATTAACCAGCTCCGCAAAGACATGGGCCTGACTGCGGCTGATCAGGTAACTATCGGCTACGCTACCGAAGAACCGCTAATCCTAGCCTTATTTAACGAATCCTTGGAAATCATCAAACACGCCGTAGCGGCCAAAGAGATCAAGCCAGGGGTAGGCGAAAATCCCCAAGTAATTACCATCGGGGAACACCAACTCACTATTTCGCTCAACCCAGCCAGTTAATAAAATTTTTTTGCTAATCTAAGCCAAAAAACACCTTAAGCCGCTTGACAAAAGCGGTTTTTTGTGCTATAGTGTACGGTTCGCTAAGTCAAAATTAAGTAGTCTTCTGCCCCTTGCTAGGTAATTAAAAAAAGTACCTAACAGTGGAAAGGAGGCCACATGAGCGAACATCATGAAGAAGGCCCCAGGAAGTGGGTCGATCCGAAGTCTGGCAGGGAGTACCTGCTCGACGCCCACGGCTACGTGATGCCCACGTTGCCCCCCGCCCAGCCCAAGCCCAAGGGCGACGGCGGCGAAGCCTGGGGGACATTCCTCGGAGGGATGGTGGGTGCGGGGTTTGGGATGTTCTTTTCCCTCCCCGCATCTTGCCTTGGTCATCTCGCCAGTGGCGGGATGACCCAGTTTTCCGGAGGTGGGCACTCTCCCACCTACTGGATCATTTTTCTCTCTTGCGTCATTGTTGGCGCCGTCATAGGGCACGGCAACCAAAAATGACCAAACCGGAGCCCCCCTCCCGAAGAGCTCCGAACCCTTCTCTTCAAAGCAGTTTGAAGCGAGAGGTTCTCTTCGGGAGGTAGAGTAAAAAACTGGCCAATCGGCTGGTTTTTTCGTTTTCATCAAATGGGTTGTGTTAGCCTTGATTGACTTTCCTGGGGATACTTAGTATCATAATAAACACTTTAAAAATATCTATGGAATTAGTGACTCCTCCCGAGGACCCCTTACCGAATACCATTACATTTTCCACCTAACCTACTTACCCAAGCACCTCATCGGGCCGCTTGGGTTTTTGTTTCATAGGTCCTATTTCATTTATGAAAGCAATCAAAAACAATCCATTTAAAGAAAAAACCATTTTGGTCGTCGGTTCCGGCAGTGAACGTCGCCGACCGCTGTTTGAAATCATTCGCAAGTTTGGCGTGCGCCTCGTGATTATCAACGATCAACCCAACTGGTGCAAACGTTTGGCCGATGATTTTGTCATGGCCGAATTAAGCAATCACGCCCAAACGGTCGCTCACCTGCGCGCCTACGCGATCAAGCATCATTTCGACGGAGTGATTACCTTTGAAGAGGGCCAGGTGCTACTCACCGCCAAAATCGCCGCGGAAATGGGCTATCGCGGCAACTCGGTCGCGACTGCCAAGGCCCTACGCAACAAACTCCTCATGCGCGAGCGCGCCGCCGAGTATCAAATCAAGCAGCCAGACTTTCGTTTGGTCACCAACGAAACCGAGTTAGAGCGCGCCATCACCGCGCTTGGTCTGCCCGGAGTAGTGAAGCCCATCGCCGGCACCGGCGGATTTTTCGTGGTCGAGGTGCATACGCTAGCCGAAGCCAAGGAAGCATTTGAATACATTAAGAAAAACGCCACCCCCAAATTTGATCCCATTTTCCAAGAAAATAAATACCAATTTCTCTACGAACAATATCTGGATGGCCCGGAGGTAAGTGTCGAGGCGGTCACCGAAGACGGCCAAACCAATATCATCGCCATTGTCGATAAGCACAGTCAGGGAGATCCGTACTTTGTGGAACAAAGCGATGCCTTGCCCTCACAATTTCCTTCCGAGATGCGCGAACAAATCGAGCGCTCCGCCCTAGCCATCCACCGCGCGCTCGACGTCACCCACGGCGTCACCCATACCGAACTCTGCATTACCAAGCGTGGTCCGGAATTGGTAGAAATCGGCGGTCGGATTGCCGGAAATTATCTCTATGAAGGCGTCAAAGAAGTCTGGGGCGTAGATCTGGTCGAAGAGGCCCTGCGCTCCGCCCTAAACATCCCCATCACTGCCCAAAATTGGGCCGTCGAACCCAAAAAATATTGGTCCTGCCAGTATATCGCTCCGCTTGAATCAGGCATTATTTCCACTATTTATGGCGCCAAAGAAGCCGCCGCCTTACTCGGTATAAAAAGCGTCGCTATCGACCGCGAAGTAGGCGATGCCGTATTCAAACCGCCGACTGGTTTTGAAGTCATGGGTCTCGTCACTGCCACCGGCGCCAGCCAAAGCGAAGCCGAAGAGCGAGTCGAAGCCGCCGCCGAACACATCAAAGTCACCATCATCCCGTTCAATCCCGAATCTTCCATCGGCCAGACCGAGCGCAAAGACAACCGCTCCTTTGCCTTCGTCAATCGTAAAAAATTATTAGCCGCCGCCCGCCTAGAAAAATTGCGCCATCTTAATCTGAAGGATATCCGCAAATTACGCATCGGCGTCTTGGGCAATATCCATCGGAGCGCAGCCGGTACCGAGGACCCTACTGCCATTGCCAACGAACTCATGTCCGTAGGTTTCAAAATTCAAACCACTCTACAAGAGCGCGGCTATCAAGTATCCTTTTTTGATATGAATGAGTCACCGCTCCCGATTGAGAAGATCCAAAAAGCCAATCTCGACATGATGTTCAATGTTTGCGAAAGAATTAACGATTCCAGTCTCCTCGAACCCCACGGCGCGGCTTTGCTCGACATCCTCCAGATTCCCTACACCGGCTCCAACCCGCTCACTCTCGGTTTTTGCATCGATAAAATTAAAGTCAAAAAATTATTATCCTTTCATCATATCCCGACCGCCCGATTCGACACAGTCTATACCATGAACGACGAAGTGGATCCGACCCTGCGCTACCCGCTGATCGTAAAACCAGCCAATGCCGACAACAGTATTGGTATTACCAATCTTTCGGTGGTAACCAATAAATCCGAATTAAAACGCCAGCTGAAAGAAGTCATTGTCAAAGGGGGCCGGCCCGCGCTCGTCGAAGAGTATATTGAAGGCGACGAATATGATGTTTCGATAATCGGTAATAAAGAAAATTTAAAAGTATTGCCGTTGTCTCGGTCTATCTTTGACAAGCTCCCCAAAGGGTACTGGCATATTTATCCCTTTGAAGCTAAGTTTGGAAATAACCCCGTCTACAAAAAAATTCGGACCGAGCGACCAGCCAAAATTTCTGAGAAATTAGCCCGCCTCATTACCGAAATTTCAATCGATACCTATAACATTCTCGGGGCGCATGATTATGGTCGGGTAGAACTCAGGGTCGACAAAGATGACAATCCGTATGTCATTGAGCTCAACCCCAACCCGTCTATCGGCGATGACACGGGCACCTATAGCTGTGCCCAGCTGGTTGGCTACGACTATGGTAAATTTTTGGAGCTACTTTTAAGTTCAGCCGTGCAGCGTTACCAAGGCAAGCCGCCGTTTTCACATGTGATGTCATAAAAATATGGGAGTAGCAATTCGACGAGTACAAGATGTGGCCGAAGCGGAGCAACTGTGGAACCAATTTTCTTCCAACCAAATCATTTTTAATGATTGGAATTTTCGGTATTGCTTCTACAAATATTGCAAGTTTGAACTCTATTTTTATGTTGCTTCTGAAGCAGGCAAGGATGTTGGCTTGTTACCGCTGCAATTAAATAGCGATACCAAGCAGTTGGAATTTTTTGGAGGGGGTTACATGGAAGACAACCAAGCCTTTGTCTTGCCTGGTTACGAGTCAGTGATCGCGCA
>CAZXIF010000031.1:0-9308 GCA_964640395.1 uncultured Gammaproteobacteria bacterium
TGAGCGATCTTTTGCGCGATCAGGGCCACCTGCTGTTCATGTTCCTGTTTTTTAGTCAGCAAGAGCGCTTTATCACCCGCCAGACTCGCCAACTGTTCACTGTGTTCTTTCGGACTAGCGGTGAGCAGCGACAGCTCGCGCTCTACCGCCGCGCTCTCACCCTGCTGATGATTCAGTTGGCGCGTGGTAATTTCCAATTCCGTCGCCGCAGCCCGGGCTCGCTCCTCAGCCTCACGCCAGGCCGCGCTTGCCACCGCCAACTGCGCTTCCACCTGTTTGAGCGCGTCTTTTTCGGCTGCCAATTCAGTACGCGCCTGTTCTATTTGGCCACTCCCGCCGAGAGCTGAACGCATTGAAAAACCTACTTGATGATGGCGAGTGCGAAAACCACCTTTGAGCACACCGTTTTTTTCTACTACATCGCCCATCAGCGTCACCAACCGTCCGCGCCCAAAACCCAGCCGTTCGGCCACCGTCAAATCTTCAATAATAATCGTGCTACCTAATACAAAGGAAAATATGGCTTGAAACTGCGTATCATAACGAACCAAATCAAGCGCTCTGCCCACCACACCCTGTTCCTGCAGCAAGCGCTGCTCCTCTACCGACAAATACCTCCCATGAATCGTGGTCAACGGCAAAAAAGTCGCCACTCCCAAACGTTGCGCGCGTAAATATTCAATCGCCAACCGAGCCACCCGCTCATCTTTTACCACGAGCGACGACAGATGCTGCGCCGCCGCCACCTCCAAAGCCAACCGATATGGCTCGTCGACTTGGCCCAATTCACCGAGCAGCCCATAAATCGTGCCAAATTGCTGTCGCGCTTCCAGCACCGCCTTGATCGCGGTGAGTCCAGTAAGCTCTCGGTACTGCTGCTCTGATTCACCACGCAACAAAATATTTTCCAACCGAGATATCGCTACCAATCGATCAGTTTTTTGCGCCTCCAACTCAGACACCTTATTTTTTCGCTCCGCCACGAGTGCGTCCGCCTGCGCCGCCGCCGCTCGCAAAGCCACCAGCTTCTGCTCGAGCGCTGCCACCGCTGCCTGCTGTTCGGCTTGCTTGGCGCTGATCCAGGCCAGGGTATGCTGCCCAGTTTCACGGTACTCGGTATGCAGCTGCCCTTCCAGCATCACCAATTGCCGCTCCACGTCGTTCTGTGCTTGTACCGCTTGCTGATGTTCGTGTTGCAGCGCGTCAAAATGTTCCTGTCGGCTACTAGCGCGCGCCAAGCGTGATAATTCAGTTTGGATTTCGGTCAATTCTGAAAATACAGTCCGATAACGCTCCTCAGCGCCAGTTACCAGTCGAGTCAACCGTTCTTGTTCTTGGGCATGAGCCGTGGCCAACGTCGCGTAGTATCGCTCCTGCGTCAGGGATAATTCAGCCACCAATAATTCCCGTTGCTCCAATTTCTTCACTTGCTTGCTCAGCAGCTTCAGCCGCGGCTCGATCTCTCGCAACACCACATCCGCCTGCGCGATATTTTCCTCGGTGCGCGCCAACTTGAGCGCTGCCTGATGACGCTTAATCTGAAACTCTTTAATCCCCGACGCTTCATCAAACCAGTCCTTGCGTTCACTCGGCGTCACTGTGAGCAGCCGATCGATCATCCCTTGGCTCACGATACTATACGAATGCTCAGCAAACTGCGCCTGCGCCAAGAGCAGATGGATATCCAGCAATCTGACAGCGTGATTATTTATTAAGTACTCCGTATCACCCGAGCGATACAGCCGCCGCGTAATAATAATTTCCGGATAATCCACTTGCGCAATCCGACCATCATTATCGAGCGTCATCGACACCTCCGCCACCGATAGCGCCCCCTTCGCGTCCGAGCCACCAAAGATAACATCATCGCTCTTTTTCCCCCGAATATTTTTTAGACTTGTCTCCCCCATCACCCAGCGGATCGCATCCGTAATATTCGATTTCCCCGACCCATTCGGCCCCACAATCGCCGTCATCGAAAAAATGCCATCCGCAGTCGGTGGCAAAAAGTCCAACACTGTTTTCTGGGCAAAAGATTTAAAACCATTGATTTCCAGCCGCTTCAAGTACATACGAATCCTCGGTATTCCAGTATAATTGAGGGAACGAACCGTATTGTAGCACACCGTTTATCCTTGACAAAGGGGATAACAACCACTATACTCGATTGTTTTGTGCGACGAATGATTCGTTCACAATCCGCGTAATCCATCCGCCAGCTGGCGGATACAATCCGTGTAATCCGTGTCCCATGGAACACATCGCCAAACAAATTCACCATCATCTCAAAAGCGCCCGCCTCATCATTATCATCCCGCACCAAAATCCGGATGGTGACGCGCTCGGAGCCGCCACTGCGCTCTACGAACACCTGCAAGGCCTAAAAAAAACCGTGCATATTTTTTGCGCTACACCGCTGCCGCCCGGACGCTGGGATTGGCTCCATCATAGCGATAAAGTCACCTCTGACCCAAGCGTATTTAATCTGCCCGGAGTAGATACGATCATCCTCGTTGATTCCGGCGATGTCCGCTACGCCGGTGTCGAAGCCTTGGTAAAAGATCATGCCGCTACCATCATCAACATCGACCATCATGCCACCAACGAGCACTTTGGCCACTTAAACCTCGTGATTCCAACCGCCGCCTCCACCACCGAAGTGCTCTACCGTTTCTTTAAAATCGGCCAAACCACAATCAACCAAAAAGTCGCCACCTCGCTTCTCACCGGCCTCATCACCGATACCGACAGCTTTTCCAATGGCGCCACCTCCCCCGAAATGATGCACGCGGCCAGCGACCTCATTCGCCACGGCGGCAACTTGCAGACCGTCACCAACGCCACCCTCAAAAACAAATCACTGAACGCGCTGCGCCTCTGGGGCACGGTACTCAGCCGTCTCAAAAAACACGAACCCCTCGACCTCGCCTACACCTACCTGACCCGCGCCGACCTCGCCGCCCACGGCCTCAGCGACACCGAAAGCGAAGGCATCGCCAACTTCCTGAATCACCTCGAAGACAGCAAAATCGCCCTCATCCTCAAAGAAACCGCCGACGGCAAAGTCAAAGGCAGTTTCCGCACCACGCACGACGACATCGACGTCACCATCCTCGCCAAAAAACTCGGCGGCGGAGGGCATAAGAAGGCCGCTGGGTTTACGACCGAGGGTACAATTGAAGAAGTGTTGAAAAAAATTCTTGCTGTTTCTTAAACTTATACTGTATAGTATACTGTGAAATGACGAAATCCGAATATCAAATGACGAATCAAATGTCCAATCTATAATTTAGCATTCGACATTCGGATTTCGAAATTTTTAACTCTAAAGTAGAACCTGCACCTGTATAAACAAAAAAATATGCCTAACAACCAAACCCAACCGACATCTCAATACCTCATCCCCACCGTCATCGAAAATACCCACTACGGCGAACGCGCCTTCGACATCTATTCCCGCCTGCTCCAAGACCGGATCATTTTCCTCGGCACCGAAGTGAACGACCAAGTCGCCAACGTCATCATCGCCCAGCTATTATTCCTCGAAAACCAAAACCCGGAAAAAGATATCAAACTCTACATCAATTCCCCGGGCGGCTCCGTGACCGCGGGCATGGCCATCTACGACACCATGCAATATATCAAGTCCCCGGTCTCTACCATCTGCATCGGTCTCGCTGCCAGTATGGCGGCTGTGCTGCTGGCCGCAGGGGCCGCGGGCAAACGCCTCGCTCTCCCCAATTCGGAAATCATGATTCACCAAGTCATGGGCGGCATGGAAGGCCAAGCCAGCGACATCAAAATCCGCGCCGAACGCATCCTCAAAATCAAAGATCGCTTAAATAAAATCCTCTCCAAACACACCGGCAAAGACCTGTCCGTTATTGAAAAAGACACCGACCGCGACTACTTCATGAATGCCGAGGAAGCCTTGGCCTATGGGTTGGTCGATAAAGTGATTGGATAGCCAAGCCGAACGATACACGATACACGTATTACGATACACGGTACAATTGTATCGTTTTACGTGTATCGTGTATTTTTCAATAAAATTAGCCAAATTTTAGCAAAAAGTTATCCACACTCCAGAATTGACAAAATGCCCTCTTTATGGTATTATCTGTAGTCCTGTTAACAGTGACTGCTCAGTCTATAGTAAAGACCGCTCGACAGACCAGTAACCGAGAAATTACACGTTACGCTGCGATAAATCTAGTACTAATGGTTATGGGTAATTGCCATGGAAAATATTCCATACCAGTTACCCGTATCCACGACAAGCATGGGGATGTGTCGCAGGTAGAGGCAGGCCGCAAGGCTCGCCTTTGTCCTATGACACATCTTCTTGGATGCGGTTCCGGGGGGTAACCCCCAAAAACTAAACCAAACTACTCCGACACTGTCGGGGTGGTTTTTTTTACAGCGCGCTATCTACCGGCGGCGGCTCAGTTGGCGCGGTTTCAATCGTCTCACCAGTCGGTGGTTCGGTCGCCACCGCGCAATTTTCTCCTTCCAGACACGGCTCCCCTACTGGCGCTGTTGCGCTCGGCCCGACCATACAAATCTCCGGCAACGCCCGATAATAACTAGTATACACTTCATCAATTTTTTCCCCGAGCGTGGTCGTGCGCGTATAGGTGAAGCTGGCCACCGCCCCACGGAATGGACTCTGACAATTACGCGTGCCGGGCTTCATCGTCGGCACCACCACCACCCGCGTCGCTCCATACGGAATCCACTTGCTCACGACTGGATGCGTATATGAACCACTCCGTCCATCCGGCTTACCCCAAAAAGTAAACTTCAATTCCAACTTTTTAAAATCCGCTTCCGCTTGTAATAATAAATAATTTCCCGTGTCATTTAAAAATTTAAAATCCACCGTCGGATCATAAATCGTGGCATCCGTGCCCGGATTATGATTCACCGGATCAGAATAATAACTGACGACCAGCGAATGATTACGTCGCTCCGTAATCGGCAAAGCCGTATTCATCGCCAACCGAAACATCGTCGTACCGATTTGGCACATGCCGCCGCCGATTTCCGGTATAATCCTGTCGCCCTTTATCACCAACTCCGGCAAATACCCATTTGCCTTAGTAAACGGCGACAATGCCTGCAACGTAGAAAATTCTTCCCCAGGCTTGATCAAGATACCATTCAAAATCACCATGGCCCGCTTCAAATTTTTTATACGATTAGGGTGACTGCCGACAAAAGACGATATGCCCACACCCACCACATCAGTCAACCCCAGATCATTCACCTCAGCCACGGTAATATCCGGATCGACACTCTGAAGAACTACCGTAGTAGTCGGCGCCGTACCGCTCGGCAAAAGCGCGAACGCCGCATTAAGCAAGGCAGTAGTAGAAGCTGTTTGCAACTCAATCCCCGACTGGCTGCCTTGAAACTCAGTTACTTTTCCCTCCACGATACTAAATCGCGCGTCCACTGCCGACTGATCCACCCACGGACGAACCGTGTCATTGAGATATGCTTGGACTTGGCTAGGAGCCAAGGACAAAACCGCTTTTCCCTCAGGACTATTTTTGCTAATGGTAATCCAAGGCGCGTAATCCTCAGCCTGGAGCACCCAAGTACGCGGCGTGTTATCAGCCGAGCTAGTAGCAACCAGGGCTAATACTTGCGAGCCAATATAATCAGCTACTCGCGGCACCAATTCCGCCGCCTCGGCTTGGTTAATCGTGGGCAAAAAAGACTGCGTCACTGCCGTGAGTGGCGCGAATGATCCCGCGCCCACCTGCGCGAGACTACGCTTGGTTAACTCTTCAAAATCAAATATCCGTCCCATTTTCTCGGGCACTACCGACACACTCAGCGGACTCAAAGACGTCACGGTAAGTGAAGCGTTTTGAGCTGATTCGCCAAATGGCCCAACCCGCTCTTTCAGAAGCGTTTGAAAGCGATCACGATTAATCCGCAAAGGAATAGATAACGAAATCCCCCCCCTCACCCAGGTTGTAATCGGGCAAAACAAACGATCAACGATATCACCCGTTCGCCCGACCCGAAAAGCCTGCTGAGCAACCGCGCCACTATCGAGACTAACCACAGGAATGCCATCTTCAGACAATGGCAGATTTACCTCATGTTGATTCCCCTGATAATCAGTCACGTTAAAAGTAAGTCCCTCCGCCTGATATCGCTGGTTCAACCGTTCGACAAAAGCAACAATCTCACTGCTCGACAGCCCGGCGAGCGACTGGGCGGCAATACGCACCCCTGGATATACCTGACCCGCATACCACACCCGATAACTATCAGCTAAGATAACCGCCAACGCAACCGCGCCAAACACCACCAGATGAGAATACAAAATGATTTTTTTAGTCGAAAATGTATTCACAAAATAATATAATTACTCCTCTATCACAAACATCGGAATCCCCGTATTCGTTTCAGCCTTCGCCAAACGTACCAGCAGTACGCCACTACGATACTCCGCCTGTACCGAATCAGCTTTTACCTCTACCGGCAACACAATCGTGCGGGAAAATACTCCCCAAAAACATTCTTGATAAAAATACTCCGCCCCGATCGGAGCCGGAGAGGTTCGCTCACCCCGAATCGTCAACAAATCATTGTGCAAATGAATACTAACATTTTCCGGCCGTGTTCCAGCCAAGGTAGCAATAACAATAACCAGCGTCGAAGTCAACAGCACATCCACGGCCAACTGCCCCTCTTCCGCTGGTGGCTCCCATCCCGGATTGATAGCTACCGGTAACGTATCAAAATTCATAAAAACAATCTGTTTAAATCCGTCTTACAATCTGTCTAAATCTGTGTACTTAAAAACGATACACAAATATCGACACATCATCCGGCGTCGGCTTGTCCACCCGCTCCGGAGTCAAACCTTTAAAAGAAAAAGCATAGCTCACCACTCGCGCTCCGCTCTTCAATTCACGGCGTAATTTGGTCTCCATTTTCTCGGCCAGCGTTCGTGGCAAACCAAACAGATAAACTACCGTCGCCGCCGATACATCTACCTTAAAAAAATTCTTCCACAAAAACGAAGTGCCGGTAGCTCTCGTTAGCCATTGCCTTGCCCAACACCAGAAAATCAAAGGAATCCCCAACTCGACTCCGCACGCCCGCGCCTTAAAATGTTTAGCTAGATAAAATACCACTCGCCCATCACCACAACCCAGATCATATACCACATCAGCCGGCGTCAACGCCAATACCCTGCCAACCCGCTCCAAATCGCGCCCTCGCGTCGGCAACCACGGCGCAAACAGCCACGACCCCAGAGCCAAACTAGCGAGACAAATACAAATAACAATCAACAAAATCTCCATGCCATTAAAATTAACAAGTACAGCCAAGACATCTCCCTACCCTCTCCTTAAAAAGAGAGGAGGCAATGGTTCCCCTCTTTAAAAAGAGAGGAGGCAATGGTTCCCCTCTTTTCAAGGAGGGGCGAGGGGAGGTGCAATGGTTTGGCTCTGCTAAGTATATCACAAACCAACCTTCTGCAACTCCACCCCGGACATCGGCCGCAAATGCGCCGCGATACCGAGCGCCAAAGCGATAATCACCACATTTTTAATAATATATTGCCCTTCCAAAGTCGGCACAAAGGGATATTGCCAGGTAACACTCGGCAACAACACCAGCGGCAACACCGTCATCACCATATGCGGTAACAATAAGGCAATCGCCACCCGTTCCAAACGAGGTATCAAAAATAAAATGCCGATCACCATTTCAAAACAACCAAACCAAATAATAAACGTCGGAAACGTAATAAACGGCAAAGTTCGCTCAAGCAATGACGCCACCAACGGATTCGCCGGACTGGTAAAAAATAATTTAAGAATCCCAAACCAAAAAAAGACCACGAACAAAGCTACCCGCGCCAAGGGAGGACTAATTTTTTGCAGACCCCCGATCACCGAGCGGTCAAAAGAACAAATTAATTTAGCCAATGAATTCATAGGTTACTTCTCAATCGGCAAAGCCAAAAAACTTACCAGCCACCCCGCGATCGCCGACACGGCCACCGCTCCAGCCAAGAGATGAATCGACCACCAAGTACCGCCATGAAACAAACTTCCAGCCAAAAAACCAAGCGTAGCGATCACCGCGATTGCTACGGCCAACAGTTGAATACGTAGATTGCCCGTATACCTCTTGACCACATACCATTTCTTAACATCAATCAAAAGTCCCGCCCCGATCACCCACGGCAACAAATAATAGGTATCCTTCATCGCCGCCATCCCGAGCGTGGACAGTCCGACCAGAATCGCCGTCGCCCCAAACGGCAACGCCCGGCGCCGATTCACATACAACAAAAATCCCGTCAGCGCGATACTGTAGTAAATAAAATTACTGATCCCGAGCGCCTGCCCAAAAAAAACATCGCTCGTCTGTTTGCTGGCCAAGAGCCACGGATGCGTCACCGGATTCAAATACTGGGTCATGAATAGCGCCAACGAAAATACCGCCGTCAAAGAAATGATCCCTGGCAATTCACGGAGGAGCGATGTCGCCTTCGTCGAGCGCGCGAAGGCCGAGCGCAGTGGCGCGCTCACCGTCAAGGCTCCACCAATCGCCAACACCAAATGCGTCGGGCTAAGCAGGGCGTCCACACTCGCCTCGATGCCAAATAATAGATGCCAAACCAAATCCCCCGCGCCCCCGATAAAAAATACCAAAATCCCAACCGCCGCCAATCGATATCCGCGCGGCCAAGCATGCTTCCAATGATACCCTTTTTTGTAATTCAAATACCACACCACCCCAATGGCGACTGCCAGAGCCGTAAACCCCGAATAAAACAGCGCGTGCCACGGGGTAAAAAATGTTTCGAGCGCCTTGTTCAAATGATTGTGCGCCCAGCCATCGGTAAATACCCCGCCCACGAACCAGATACTGAATAAGGCTACGACCCAATCAAGCGCTACGCTCGACGGCGGGAATTCTTTAAGGCGGTTGAGTATTTTCATACTAGCATTATTCAATGATTGAAATACCCCTCCATAATACTCTAAAATGCAACAAAATTCAACCACTACCAACTCTCTTTACGAAAGCGGAAGGTCGCCTTCTCCTCTTTTTAAAAAGGAGGCGATTGAGAGGAGGTCTCGCCAACACCTCTTGTCCCTACTGCGTCACCCCCACCCCAATCGCCTGCCCATTCCCATCCAGCCACACGATCGGATCAAAAATATTCGTGGTATTTTGAAAATTATTCAGGCCCATATTCAAAAACGTCAGCACCGGCAACGGTAAACTAAACCCCCGAACCCCAAAAGACAGATGTTTAAAAG
>CAZXIF010000032.1:0-4887 GCA_964640395.1 uncultured Gammaproteobacteria bacterium
TAATCGCGCCTGGTTTGAAAGGGTTTTTCCGACGATGCCGCCGATTCCGGGGTTGGGAGAATATGGATTAAACCAGGTGGTGGAAATGGCAGTGGCGGCGGGGAAGTCGGTCACCGCCGTAAAAATGAAAGATTCACGAGAATGGTTTGGGATAAATACGCCGGAGGAGTTGGCGGAGGCGGACAGAAGGAAGAGATTAGAAATTAGAAATTAGAAATTGGGGAAATTTATGTTGTCATTGCGAGCCGAGCCCAAGCGAGGCGTGGCAATCCCTTAGTTTTCAGTACTATTTTTAAATGAATGAGTTCTAAACACGAGGGGATTGCCACGTCGGCTGATGCGAATCAGCCTCCTCGCAATGACACCTTTATTAATAAACTCTTAAACTAACAGACCTCTATGTGCGGAATTATTGGATACGTTGGAAAAAAAGAAGCCTTGCCGATTTTGATTAATGGTCTGCGACGGCTGGAATATCGCGGCTATGACAGCGCGGGGGTGGTGGTATTGTCGGAGGGAAATACCATACGTCTGCGATCAGTTGGTAAGATTGATAAGCTGGCGGAAAAGGTGAAGGGGCAGAATATTCCGGGCACGGTGGGTATCGCGCACACACGGTGGGCGACGCATGGGGGAGTGACCGAACACAACGCGCATCCGCATACGGATTGCACGGGTAATTTGCTCATTGTGCACAATGGGATTATCGAAAATTATCGGGAGTTGAAAGAAAAATTTTTGGCAGGCCATACTTTTCAGTCGGAGACTGATACCGAGATTTTGGCGCATTTGATTGAAAAATATTATCAGGGTGACTTACGCCGGGCGGTAGAGCAGGCATTATTGCCGGTACGGGGAACCTATGGGTTGGTGGTCATGCATACTGCGGAGCCGAAGAAATTAGTAGCGGCGCGTCTGGGAAGTCCGCTCGCGATCGGGGTGGGGGATGGCGAATATTTTGTGGCTTCGGACACCTCGCCGATGCTGGCGCATACGCAGCAAGTTATCTTTTTGGACGATGGCGAATTAGCGGAAATAACCGATCAAAAAGTGGAGATTTTTACTTTGCAAAATCAACGGGTGTTTAAGTCTCCCGAACATATTGACTGGGATGAGGCGCAGGCGGAGAAGCAGGGGTATGATCATTTCATGCTTAAAGAAATTTTTGATCAACCGACCGTGATTCAGGATGCCTATCGCGGGCGTATTGACCTTGAAAATGGTACGGCACATTTGGGCGGATTCAATATGAGTGAGGATGAAATGCATGGGATCAATCGGATTGTGTTGATCGCGTGTGGCACGGCATCGTACGCAGCCATGATTAGTAAATACGCGTTTGAGCGTTTAGCCGGGATACCGACTGAGGTGGATGTGGCGAGTGAATTTCGGTATCGGGATACGATTATCGATGAACATACGCTGGTGTTCGCGATTTCTCAATCCGGCGAGACAGCGGATACGATCGCGGCGGTGAAAGAAGCCAAGCGTAAGGGGGCGGTGGTGCGTGGTATCGTGAATGTGGTTGGTTCGACTTTGGCGCGCGAGACAGAGGGCGGCACCTATATTCACGCTGGGCCGGAATTGGCGGTGGCTTCGACCAAAGCATACACCAATATGATCGCGGTGTTATTGCTGTATGCGATCCAGCTCGGACGCTTAAAAAGATTGACGATCGCGACTGGTGAGCGGCTGGTGAAAGGGTTGCTCGAAATTCCAGATAAGATGAGAATTGCCCTCGGACAAAGTGATGAGATTAAACGGATCGTGGATAAGTACGCGGGCTATGAAAATTTTTTCTTTTTGGGGAGAGGTATCAATTTTCCGGTGGCGCTGGAAGGGTCTTTGAAGCTGAAGGAAATCACCTATATTCATAGTGAAGGGTACCCAGGGGGGGAAATGAAACATGGGCCGATCGCTCTATTGTCGGATAAATTTCCGGTGATTGGCATCCTGACGAAGAATCAATTGTATGATAAGATGCGGAGCAATATTGAAGAAGCGCGGGTGCGCCAAGCGCCGATTATATTGCTCGCTACCGAGGGGGATACGGCCGCGCGTGAGTTGTCGGAAGATATAATTTATGTGCCGCCCACGATGGAGTTGCTGGAGCCGCTCATTAATACATTGCCGCTGCAGTTGTTTGCTTATTACATGGCGGTGAAGCTAGGCAGAGATGTGGATCGGCCGAGGAATTTAGCCAAGAGTGTGACGGTTGAATGATTGGCACGATACACGATACACATAATACGATACAACCGAATCGTGTATCGTATTATGTGTATCGTGTATCGAATTTATAGCTTTGTTTGTTTTTTTGTACTCTGTGCGTTATGGATATAAAAGCAGTTATTTTTGATATGGATGGGCTGCTCATTGACAGCGAGGATCATTGGGATGATTGCAGTATCAAATTATTGGCTGCGCGCGGGGTAGCGCTGACTCCGGAATTAAAAAGTTATGTCAGTGGGCGGAGTTTGCGTGAAAACATGACGTGGTTTAAAGAGCAGTATGGCTGGGAAGAAACGGTGGAGGCGCTGATGCGGGAATTTCGATTAGCAACGGATCATATTTATTATGAGTTGGCGAAGCCATTGCCCGGAGCAGAATCCTTGATCAAAGACTCTCGGGCTATGTTTCCTAAACAGGCGATCGCCTCGGGATCGTTTTTGTATCGGATCGAGAAAATTACGGAACGGTTGGCGTGGAAAAGTTATTTTGATGAGTTGGTTTCAAGCGATCATGTCAATTTTGTGGGCAAGCCTGATCCGATTATTTATCATTTTACGGCCGACGCGCTCCGTGTTCTGCCCGAGCATTGCGTGGTATTTGAGGATTCTATCAATGGTGTTCAGGCGGCCAAAGCGGCGGGGATGCAGTGCGTGGCCGTGCCGAACCCACGCAGCCACGGTGATTTTTCAATTGCGGATTTGATTGTGGGGTCGTTGGAAGATGAGCGGATTAAGGGGTTTTTGAAGATTGAATAACAAGAAACTAGAAATTAGAAATTAGAAATTAGGGCGACAGTGAGTATGACCAAGAAAAAAGTAGTGGTGATAGGTGGGGGGAATGGATCGGCTGTGGTGCTACAGGCTTTGCAGTCGTTTAGCGACCGTTTTGATTTGAGCGCAGTGATCAGCGTGAGTGATTCGGGCGGGTCGTCTGGCCGGTTGCGCCGGGATTTGGGAGTATTGCCGCCCGGGGATGTGTTGCGCGCTGTGCTGGCTTTGTCGCCTTATGATCAAAAAATGTTGCGGCAGATTTTTTATAGTAATCGTTTCCAGAATTTGAGCGCCCTAACCGGCCATAATTTGGGTAATTTATTTTTGGCTTTGGGGAGTCACGGCGGGCAGGATTTTTTACTAGCGACACGGGCGCTCGAGCAAAGCGTGGCGGCGGTCGGGCATGTCTATCCGGTAGCGCTCGAGCAAACCCATCTGATAGCGGAGCTAACCAATGACCAGCGGGTGGAGGGAGAAGCGACGATTGACCAACCAACGTATGATCGATCTCTTAAAATTAAGCGCGTGTGGCTGGAACCGGCGGTACCGGCGGCAGCTGATGCGCTGACCGTGATCCGTGAGGCTGATTACCTTATTTTGGCTCCGGGAAGCCTCTACGGCAGTTTAATTTCGACTCTTTTGCCGGTTGGCGTACGAGAGTCTATAGCGGCAAATCCAGCTCCGTTATGGTATTTTTCGGCACGTGGATTTCGAGCGGATGCCGAGACGGGGCCGGAATGCCTTAGTGGGGCGGTGACGACGCTGGAGGCTTATTTGCCACGGGGCGTGGATCTGGTAATCTATAATTCGGCGGAATTAACGGCTGTACAAAAACAGTACTATGAACGTGAACGGTGGGGAGTGTTTGATAATGACGCGCAGAATTTGCCCGGAAGGGATGTGCGGGGGCTGGATTTTGAGTTATCGAGTGGGGGGTATAGCGCGGAGAAGCTGGCGGCGATAATTGTTAAAGTGTTTCAGCCCTAGGCTGATTCGCCTTGGGCGGAAAATTGTTAAATTGTTTTTGGTGTCTATGGAAATTAAAAAAGTTATTGACCGAAATTCTTTCGCGGTAAAAATTACTTTAGAAGAAGTAGGCCAGGTTATGGGGTGGGCATTTTTATATATAATGTTTCAAGATCGACATGTTGAACCGTATGGTTATTTAGAAAATGTTTTTGTTGAACCCGCTTACCAAAAGCGTGGATTGGGAACACAGTTGATTAACTTAGCCATTGCTGAAGCAAAAGAGCGTGGTTGTTATAAAATTATTGGCACGAGCAAGCATCATAAAATTGAGATCCATCAGTGGTATGAAAAAAATGGATTTAAAAAGTATGGCTATGCGTTTCGTTTGGATTTAATTGAAGATACCAGGACAGTAACCAGTGATGGAAAAGAAGAATGGACTCCATTAAATACTTAATCTATGAACCTTTACGAATTTGAAGGCAAAAAATTATTTGAGAAGCATGGAATTTCTACTCCAAAGGGAGTGGTGGTTCGGCGTGGGGATGATGTACAAAAAATGTATTCATCTTTAGGAATTAAAGAGGTTGTAGTAAAGGCGCAAGTGTTGTCTGGCAAACGAGGCAAAAATAATGGGATTAAATTTTGTTCCTCGACTGAGGAAGTCGTGAAAGCGTGTGACGAATTGTTTGCCATGAATATTAAGGGTCAGTATGTAGCGGCCGTACTGATTGAAGAGAAGTTAGCGATCGCGGAGGAGCACTACTTGTCGATTACGTATGATACGAATAAGAAGCAGCCGGTGTTGGTCTACAGCCAGGCGGGCGGAGTGGATATTGAAGAGGTCAGTGAACAGGAAATTAGAAATTGGAAATTGGAAATTAGGGACGAAAAGATTAAGATTGAAATTAAGAAT
>CAZXIF010000033.1:0-3036 GCA_964640395.1 uncultured Gammaproteobacteria bacterium
CCTGGAACGTACTTCACGGTGCAGCTGATGTTTCTCCTAAAGTTTTTGCTCTGGCTGGTGATGGTGAATGTGAAGAGGGACAGGTCTATGAAATGATGCACTTCGCCGCCAAATACCACCTCGACAATCTCATTCTTTTCATAGACTACAACAAAGTTCAGTTAACCGCATCGCTAAAGGAAATTATGGACATAGACCTGGCCAAAACATTTGCGGCAGCCGGATGGAATGTACTGGAAGTTGACGGCCACGATTATCAAAAAATATGGAAAACAATAGGCGCAGCCTATCAAAACACAGGCAAACCAACGGTAATTCTTGGCCACACTATCATGGGAGAAGGCGTAGATTTCATGGAAATAAGCGGAAAAGCCCACAAAGCCGATTGGCACGGCAAAGCGCCAAAGGCCGAGCAAATCATCGAACCACTCAAAGCCCTCGCTCTCACGTCGGAAGAAGTAACGACACTTGAATATTTCCGTAAAAATCAGGTTAAATGGCATCCCGAAAAACCAAAATACCCCTCACTACTCAGCCCAACCAAAATCAATCCCGGCCAACCCATAACTTACACCAAAGATCAGCTCACCGATTGTCGCAGCGCCTACGGCCAAGCCCTACTCGACCTCGCCAAAAACAACCCGGAAATAGTAGCTCTCACCGCTGATCTGAAAGATTCAGTGATGACCAAATTCCTGGCCGCCGCCTATCCGGATCGCCACATAGAATGTGGTATCGCCGAACAGCACATGGTTTCAGTCTCAGGTGGATTAAGCCTCGATGAAATTACGCCTTTTTGCTCAACTTTCGGCGCCTTCATGTCCAGCCGCGCTAAAGACCAGGCCCGCGTAAATGACATCAACTGCACCAATGTAAAAATGGTGGCTACGCACTGCGGGCTTTCCGTAGGTGAAGACGGCCCGACTCATCAAGCCATCGACGATGCCGGTTCCTTTCTCGGCTTCCTCAACACCATGGTAATAGAACCGGCCGACCCCAACCAGACCGACCATATAATCCGCTATATCGCTTCCCACTACGGAAATTTCTATGTACGCATGGGCCGCCACAAATTCCCAATCATCACAAACGAAAACGGCGAACCTTTTTATGATGCAAATTACCGTTACGAATACGGCCGCACCGACCTCCTCCGCGCAGGCATGGACCTCACCATCGCCGCCACCGGCGCCACAGTCCACGAATCGCTCAAGGCAATCGAAAAATTGCGCGACACCAGACCTGAACTCTCCATTGAACTCATTGCCGTCAGCTCCATCAAAAAATTCGACGAAACTTTGATTAACTCCATCAAAAAGACCAAAAAAGTAATCACGGTGGAAGACCACAACACCCTTTCCGGCTTGGGAGGACAACTCGCCCGCCATCTGGCGGAACGCGGAATCTCAACCACCACCTACAAAATGATCGGCGTCACCACCTACCAGCTTTCCGGCTAATCCGAGGAACTCTACCATTCCGCCGGCATCGACAGCGAAGCCATAGCAAATGCCATTATTTCACTAATGCATCACGATACAGCACGTAGTTAGCGCGGTAGAATGGCTCTTGATGAGCATCCCCACCGGCAACTGCATTTCCGTTCACGGTTTCCCTACGCCTCATCACAAAATCTACAGATGACGGTGTTTGATCGCTTATCCCCTCAAAAACTTTAACCAGAGGATGGTCAGGATCAGCCTTAGCCAGAGTGGCAATTAAATCAGTGAACCTCCTATCTAAAATCTTCACTGAAACACGCATATCCAGCCATTTAACAGCTCCGGGAACAGTAACGGTCTTCAGGGCATATGAGGCGTCCCTCTCTACAACCGCCACTTTTTCACCACCAAGCATATACTCCCATCTAGGTGGCTTACCGGGTTCCACTGTATGAAGCACGGTTAATCCTTTAGGATTCTCATGACCCTTATTTTCAGATAACTCAACAGGAGCCCTAGCGCCAACAGCTTTAGGTTTTCCTTTATCGTCAAGACCATCATAAATTTGCACCTGCTCAGTTGCGCGAGCAGAATTGAAATCCTTAACGGCAGTCTCCATATGAAGCACCGCACCTTTTGGTGTTTCCAATTCATACTGCTCCATAGTGATCTCGATTGGGGCTGGCTTAGTCTTAACCACTTCAAGTGCAGGCGGAGGTATCTCAGGAGGTCCACCCACCGGTACAACCAACTCTTTGCGTGCCTCAACCGCCCTCTGAGATGCCGCATTCCTTTCCTTTTTAATATCTGCCAAATTTTCAGCTGAAGAAGGTGGCACATTCTCCGAACCGGCTTTTTGAAACACCAAACGGGCTTCTCCGAGAAATTCCGACTTCGATACCAAATAAAGCATTGTTTTTTTCATTTTTATTTTAATTAAAAATTACACGCATATTATACGGCTAATCACGACATGCGTCAAGCGCACTAGCCCTCTCCTTTTCCCATCTATCTGCTAAAATACCTCCGAAAAATAACTCAACCCCCATGCCCAAAAACCATAAACACGGCAATTTTAATGAAGAACTGAAACGCCGCGATTTTCGCGTTACTATCTTCGGTTCCGCGCGCATCCAATCAAACGATAGAGTCTACAAGCAGGTTTTCAATCTGGCTAAAAAAATAGGCGAGCACCGCTTCGACATCATCACCGGAGGCGGCCCCGGGCTTATGGAAGCCGCAAACGCCGGTCACGAAGCCGGAGACACCAAAGATATTTCCGATTCCATCGGCCTGGCCATTAAATTGCCGAAGGAACAACACGACAATCCTCATCTGGATCTCACCAAACATTTTGCGAAATTTTCTGATCGCCTGGACAATTTCATGGCTCTTACAAGTATAGCCATAGTAATGCCGGGGGGCATAGGCAGCTGTCTGGAATTTTTCTATACCTGGCAACTGATTCAGGTTAAACATATCCATCAAATTCCCATCATCCTTTTGGGCGACATGTGGAAAGACCTGATAAAATGGATAAAAAAATACCCGCTGAAGCGAAAATTAATGAGTCCGGAAGACATGGATTACGTCC
>CAZXIF010000034.1:0-2827 GCA_964640395.1 uncultured Gammaproteobacteria bacterium
TTCGGCTAGGGTACGTTCGTCGGGTGAAATGTCAGCCAGCGCGTAGTTGCGGTCAGCGGCTTTACGATAGATAAATATTACCACGTCAGCGTCTTGTTCGATCGAACCAGATTCACGCAGGTGGGAGAGTTTCGGAATTGCCGGTTTACTTTGTTCCACCACGCGCGAGAGTTGGGATAGGGCGACCACGGGGATGTTCAATTCGCGGGCGATACCTTTGAGACCACGGGTGATTTCGGCGACTTCTTGGGTACGGTTGTCGCTTTGGCCATGCGATTCCATGAGCTGCAGGTAGTCGATCACGATGAGGCCGAGACCATGTTCGGCTTGGAGGCGGCGAGCTTTGGTGCGGATCTGCATGATGTTGACGCTTGGGGAATCGTCGATGAAGATAGGGGCTTCGGAGAGTGTGCCGATCGCGTGGCCAATGCGTGGAAAGTCGTCGTCTTCGGGGCGGTCGGACAGGCGGCCGGTGCGCATTTTCCAAAGGTCGATATTGGCTTCGGAGCAGAGCAGACGATCCACCAGCTGTTCTTTGCTCATTTCAAGAGAGAATAGACCGACGGGAATTTTTTGGCGGGTCGCTACTTGGCGTACGATATCTAGCACAAATGAGGTTTTACCGACACTGGGGCGGGCGGCGATGATGACCAGGTCTGATTTTTGGAGTCCGGCGAGGACATTGTCCAGGCCACTAAAGCCAGTCGGTAAGCCGCGAAGCTGGCCTTTGTTGCGGTGTAGTTCATCGATGCGGTCAAAGGCTTCGGCCAAGACACTGCGGATGGGGGTGAAGCCTTGCTTGAAGTAGATTTGCGAGACGCCGAATAAATGTTGTTGAGCTTGATCAAGCAGCGTTTCGATATCTTCCAATTCTTCTTGGTAGGAAAGGCGGGTAATTTCGTGCGAGGCGGCCAGCAGGCGGCGACGGGTGGCCTTGCGATGTACGATGTGGGAGTAGTGGACGACATTGCTGGCGGTGGGCACGGCATTCGTGAGCGCGGCGAGGTAGGTGCGGCCACCGATACTCTCCAACAAATGCTGTTCTTCGAGGCGATTGCTTAGAGTGAGTAGGTCAAGCGGCTCATTTTTTTCATAGAGTACGGTGATGGCCTCGAAGATAGTAGCATGAGCGTCTTTGTAGAAATCTTTAGGGGTAACGACATCGGCGATTTTCAGCATGGCTTCCGGGTCAATCAAAAGTGAGCCGAGGAGTGACATCTCGGCTTCGAGGCTTTGGGGTGGAATTTTGTCGATAGAGTCGAGGGAGTTGGGCATAATTTAGTCCTTTGTCCTCAGTACATAGTCCTTAGTTCTGAGTGACGTTTGCAGTTGCCATATAGTAGCCTACGGTGATGGATTCTACAAGTTAGGTTGTGGAGAATATGTGGGTAAAGAGGGGGATAGTTTTTGGCTTGTTATTTTAGCTTAAGAATAGTATTGTTTAGGGTGAAAAGGAACAAGGAACATGGAGCAAGGAACAACTAGACGCGTCATTGCGAGGAGTCAATTTTGAATTGGGGGACTTGTAATCACTTTATAAACATGATTTTTTGATTGAACAGGTTTTATGTTATTTTGGAATTTGGTAAGCATATTCTTGTTAAGTAGCGCCATTTTTTCTGATCTTAAGTGGGTTCAGAATCCTTGGTTGGGATTGGTTTTGTTGGTTTTATTTTTTTGGCAGGTTGGAAAGTGGGGCAGTGAGATCCTTTCGGGATTATTTAATTTTTCAGAGGGTTGGATTACTCGTATATTGGGAGGTTGGTTAGTTTTGAGCGTGCTCGGGTCGTTCGGCGGAGCCGTGGTGGTGTTTGGCAGGCTGACGAGCGTGGCAATTGGGTTGGTATTTCTTGCGACGGGGTTGATTTTTTTGATTTTAAAGAATATTTTATTGACCGAATTACCCCACCCCGACCTCCCCTTGAAAAGGGAGGAAGCCAGCGTTTTCCCCTCTTTTCAAGGAGGGGCGAGGGGAGGTAGTGCGTTAGCAGGCTCTTTTGAGACTAATAATAGATTTGTCGTCTCCGCTGTTATTCTTTATTTAATATTAATCATCGGTGGTTTTTGCACATTATGGTTGTCACGCAACGATTATGTCCTCAATACGCCCTGGCAAACGATTGGATTGCATTATAGTCTAGTGTTTTTTTGGGCGACACTTATATTGGGTGGTCTGATTTATAGCCGTTTGTCACATAAAGTTTTGTTGGTAGCTTTCGTAGCGCACGGCTTGTTGTGGCATAGTTTTTTGCCGTTGACACATAGCCTGATTTACGGGGCCGATGGCTGGCGACATATGGGAAATGAGGCGGTGATTATGGCCGAGCAGCCGGTGAAGAAGGCGACACTGAGTGGGCAGCCTTTGTCTATAGTGCAAAAGATTGATCCGGGAGTTTTTTCTTATAGCCAGTTGTGGGCGACACTCGCCATCGTGGCGCGGTTGCTTCAGCTGCCGTTGGTGCCACTGTACGCGTGGTGGTTGCCGATTATGTCGGCGCTTTTATTCCCATTGTTATTTGATCGACTGGGTAAGGTGTTGGGTTTGACTGAGCGGACGAGATTGCTGGCGAACTGGTTAGCGTTTTTGCCATTTGCGCTATCGTCAGCTGGAGCTTTCACGTTGCCGGTGAATTATGGATTGTTGGTGTGGTTATTATTTTTAATTTTGATTTTGGAACGACTGAAGCGGCCGCAGTTAGGGCAGATCCCGGTGTTATTTTTTTTAGGTTTAACATCTTTGTTTGGGTATAGTTTGTATGTTATTTTATTTGCGTTGGCATGGGGGATGGTTGAGATAGTGAAATTTCCAATTTACAATTTTCAATTT
>CAZXIF010000035.1:0-9349 GCA_964640395.1 uncultured Gammaproteobacteria bacterium
AATTTCCCCTCCTGCTGAAGTTTTTTGACATAACTCGCTTTGTCCGCCGGCATCACTTCCGCAAACACTCTGTCTATGCCGATTTGACCCGCCACTTTCTCGGCGGTCATTTTATTATCGCCGGTAATCATGGCGATTTCGATTCCAAGTAGCTTAAGGCGTTCTACCGCTTTTACGGCATTTGGTTTTATCGGATCAGCGGCTCCGATCACGGCCTTGATAACGCCATCAACAGCGAGAATCATAATTGTTTCTCCGCGTTCTAAGAAATCATTTATTTTTTTCTCCAATGTACCGAGGGCAATGTTGCTTTCTTTCATAAGCTTCACTGTACCGATGAGTACTGATTTTCCGTTAACGTATGCTTTCACTCCCAAGCCGGAAAGATTTTCAAATTTATCAACCGACTCAGGCAATGTAAGGCCACGTTTTTTAAGCTCATCGAGTGCTGCGCCCGCTAAAGGGTGGGATGATTTCGCTTCAGCCGCACCGACTAGACGAAGTGCTTCGCCTGCATCAAAGCCATCTGCTGTAGCTATATCAGTTACTTTTGGTTTACCCTCGGTGAGTGTGCCTGTTTTGTCGAGAACAATTGCTTGGATTTTTGAAACTTGTTCCAGCGTGGGCGCATCTTTTATGAGAATGTTATATTTTGCTCCGAGGCCGGTACCGACAGCTACCGCCGTGGGAGTGGCCAGTCCGAGCGCATCCGGACAAGCGATGACCACCGTCGCGATAGCAAAGGAAAGCGCCAATAGAAGTGGTGAGCCGACGATAAAATACCAAATGACAAAAACTAACAGACCTGAACTTACCGCCCCAATAACCAAGTATTTCGCAAATTTGTCAGCGAGTCTTTGTCCTGGCGCTTTTGAATTTTGGGCTTCTTCAACCAGGCGAACGATTTGAGCCAAAGCAGTGTCTTTGCCTATCTTTGTTGCTTTAAATTTCACTGACCCGGCCGTATTGATTGACCCACCAATTACCTGGTCCCCAATCTTTTTCGCAGTCGGAATTGATTCTCCGGTAACCAAAGATTCATCAATGGCAGTTTCTCCTGCAACAATCTCACCATCCACTGGAACCTTGTCTCCTGGCTTCAAGATAATAATATCACCGAGTTGTATTTCAGAAGTGGCCACAAGTATTTCCTGGCCATCTTTAAAAATTCTGGCTTGTGGTGGTACGAGATTGAAAAGCGCTTGCAGAGCGTCGGTTGTTCCACGACGAGATTTCATCTCCATCCAGTGACCGAAAAGTACAAAAGCAATGAGGAGCGCCGCCGCTTCGTAGTACGAATCACTGCTCCCAAGGAACGTAAGAAGTACACTGAAGCTGTACGCCGCGGTAATACCGACCGCAATGAGTACGGCCATATTGAGCGTTTTATTTTTTAGAGCAAAATATGTTGAATAAAGAAAAATCCATCCGGAATAGAAAAACACCGGTGTCGTCAAGATGAATAGTAACCATGGAACAGGCATGGGCGACGGAAGATTAAGCCTAAGAAACTCCGTTCCAAGCGGCGAATAGAGGATAATTGGCACAGTGAATACAAGCGCAAAAAAGAATTTGTTGCGAATATCTATTTCCATCAGCCGTGCCATTTCCCGACCGGCCAGCCCGGTGTGATCCATACCCATGGTCATGGACATGCTCATTTTGAACTTTCCCCAAAAACTCATTTGTGATGGATTGCCCATGATATGACCGGCGTGAGTACCGCGATCCATTTCTACTTCAGCCTTAACCAGGCGCATGCCGCATTGATGATTGTGATTCACATAGTTCAATTAATTGATTAAAGGATTTAACCTCTTCTCAGATAGTATCTATTGTACCTTAAACTGCAACATCATGCCCGCTTCCAGATGCTCCGCAATGTGGCAATGCAGCATCCACTCACCGGGGTTGGTCATTTCGACCAGGAATTCGACGACATCGCCAGTCTGAATCAACGCGGTGTCTTTCCAAACTAGATTGTCATTGGGTTGGCCGTTTGTTGAGATCACCAAGAATCGCTGGCCGTGCAGGTGAATGGGATGTTGCATCGGGTGCAGGGAATTTCGGTCGTTCTCAATTCTCATTTTAACCTGGTCGCCAACTTTAAATTGCCAATTATTAATATCCATACTTTTTTTACCGGTGTCTTCATCAAGCAGTACCCACTGCATCATCTCCGGATTAGATGCGGCATTCATCATGGTGTTGTTATCTTCCCATTCAATGGGATCACCGCTGGCCATCATTTGTCCGTTCGGCGCCATCTGACCATTGCCCCGCATATTGTGGCCGCCGGCATTGCCGGGCATCATACCCTGCCGGCCCGTACCCATAGTAATGGTGAGCTTCAATCGTTTGTCTGCCGATTTATTGAAAGACGGTCTGAAAGCGGCCAGGGACGCTTGTACGTCCTGGTTGGAACGCAAAACTGCGAACGCTGACTCGAAAGAAGTATCAATTTTTTCAGGCGCCACGGTAATTATCCCGAGCGGGTACGTGCGTTCTGGAGTTTGGTGTTGTAGCGTGTATGATCCGGCGTTAGCAAAAAATACTTCAACGATGGCTCGCTCGGACGGGCTCAAGATTACACTGTTACTCCACATTTCGCGTTCATATTTACCGCCATCGGCCCCCACCAGCTTCAACTTGGTGCCAGGGATGGAAATATTGAAGGTGCGGGTATTAGCCGAGTTGGTGATATAAAAACGGATCACTTCTCCGGCTTTGGCGGCCAACCTATAGTTCGTTTCTCCATTGATGAGCATGATATTACCGAACCGGCCCATGAGCGTATGATCGGCTGACGCTTGGCTGAACGTCGCGATCTTGCCGTTGGCCATGAGAATGTCGTCTACGAACAGCGCGACTTCACGATTGACCGGAGACCAGTAGTTCGGATCGTTGGGTACTACGAGATAATTGCCGTAGAGACCGAGTTCCTGCGCGTAATCTTCTCGAATGTGCGGGTGATACCAATACATGCCTGCGTCGGGAAATTTAATCTGGTAGGTAAACGATTCGCCAACAGCGACCTCTGGCTGAGTCACGTCGGGCACGCCGTCGAATTTATTATCCAAACGAACTCCATGCGAGTGGATGGTAGTCGGAACATCCGTCTTATTAGTAAAATTCAGCGTTACTTTCGAGCCTTGCTTCACCTTGATCATCGGCCCCGGAATCAGGCCGTTGTACGCCAGCATTTTGACCGCGCTCCCGGCGATAGTTTTCTTGACGATGGAAGCGGTGAGATTGTAGGTGTCACCATTTTTAAGCTCGACTGTCTCGCTCGGCTTGGCTTCGGCAAGACCGACAGTATCTATAGAAAAGGCGCTGGGCATTGCTTGTTTATTGTTAGTCGGATGTTGCAGAAGAATTCCTATCACTATAATAACTGTGACACCAACGGCTCCGAATAATAAGGTGCTATTTTTCATAGTAAGTATTTTTTATTTATTTGTATCTAAATTCCAGCTAAACAATCGTTCGGCGCTACCACCGACATTTTTGATTTTCAACTCAATATATTTTGGCGCTGGAGTTACCTGACTAAAAGTAAGCATGCCCTCTCTATGATGACTACCGACCGGTCCCTTCCAATTAATGGGGACATATTCTTTACCTTGATCATCAGCAAGGACAACTGTTTTTATCAAATCCTGATCCAGCTCAACCGAATGAGAATCCATAACGATGTTAAATTTCCATTCTTTTGATTGTGGTGAAATATCAATTGGAGTAATAGTAATTGTAACCGCCGATTGGGTATCGATTTTTGATTCCCAATTTTGCGTCGCGCCAGTTGGTTGATTTAATAGATCAGCAGTCGGCGTCTGCTGCTTTGCAGAGCGATTTTGAAAAAAGATAAACAATACTCCTAATGTAGCTACGAATAAAATTGCTATTACGATTTTTTTCATATAATTTAACGAAATCACGCGATTCAACTAAAATGCGACGCTATTTTTAAACTTTATAATTTTTCTACTAATGTAGACAATGCCAAATATATTGAAAACTATGCCAACCCAAAATAATTTGACTTGATACTGAGCGACGAATGTGGCCAGTCCAGTAACTCCGAGAATGGGCACTAAATTTACCAAGTAATGGGCGCAACAGGAAATCATGGCCGCAGTGGAAGTGGCGCCGGACACGCCGACCACCTTACCCAGGCCCTGTCCGCTGCGCACCAGACCTTTAATGTATTGGTATAACGTAATCTGAATGCCAAAACCTATCACCAAACTGGTGATGAAGTACCAATAGGTCGCAAACTGGCTTTGAGCAAAATTCCAGCCAGAGACTAGTGTAAGGACAACAAAATAAACGCCAAGCAAGAGCCCGCTGGCCAAGATTCCGTACAAAATAGATTTTGAAATTATTTTCTCTGACATAACTGTTCAGCTTCGTTAATGATGGCAGAAATTCTCACTTCTTTAATCATACTTGCCGCACAGTTTTCGCTCGCAATCGTGGAATGAACGCCGGTGTCTTTTGTGCGTAGGTTGCCCATTGTTCGCCAAATTCTTTTTGAGCATCTCTTTCTTCGCTCCGGGCCAGCCGGACATACATGTATACCAATATCGGGAACATAATGAGGGTGAGCAGTGTCGGCCATTGCAAGAAAAAGCCAAACATAATCAATATAAAGCCGATGTATTGCGGATGACGCAGGCGCGCATAGGCACCAGTGACTGCTAAGGTACGATCTTAATGAAGATCAGCGAATTAATAATTACCAACGACCACAGGCCATAAGAATTTTCCATAGTAACAAATGTTAATGACAACCACCACCATGTTTGTGACCCTCTTTTAGACTAGATTGTTTTTCCAAAGTCGAACCTGTCTGCGCCAAGGTGGCGGCGGGCCGCTCAGATTTATTTTGCTCGCCACCTGCTCCGTGTTCTCCATGGCCTTTGAACATCATCCAAACATGGGCGATCACAAAGACGCCGATGAGAATTGGCCAAAGATACCCGGATGAAGATAGCTTACCTCCACCAAGAAATAGAAAGCCCAGCAGGAGAAAGCACGGAATCATCATCCACAGCATACCTTTGTGTCCACCACCTTTATTGTTGTTATGGTTACGATCGTGCATATATTTTAAATAATTTGTATCGAAAAAATTGGTTATTTTTGAATACTCGCATTATGCATCCAGGCGATATACGCGCCGCCCAGACCCGACCATACGGCTATGCTTATGCCCCCGACAAACCAACTGCCAAAATTCATGTTTGAAAACCCCGGGAGTAATTGAAATAAAGCTGTGTGCAATTCCGCCGCCTTCCCACTCAGCCAAACTCCATACATCATACAAGCCGTGTAAGCGATTTCACCGCCGACAATACAAAGTCCAGCGTATTTTTTGACCGATAGTTTTCCCATATAGTTAAATTTAAGAATAAATATGTTTTAAAGCGTACGGTTATATCTATGGTAAATTACGCCAGGCGATTTGATATTTTCCCCTCGACAAAACCTTTTATATTTTCTACCGTCACGTCAAATCAAAATAGTTCAAAAATAATCCGATAGAACGCCGTTAATACGAACCAATAAAACGAATGCGCTGCGTCGATATGGCCGCGGAAATTTAACCAACTCTTGCGATAATCCCACAGCCGTCGCCGCAAAAAATGCAAGGTCATGATACCTGCCGTGAGTTCCCATAAGATAGAGAGTGCTGTGCCTGCTATAACATGCACAAAAAATGATGTTGGCCAGTAGAAAAATACGACATACAGCATCACACCGGCCGCTCCATAGGAAAGAGAAAAGAATGGCACCCAGGTACCTGCGGAAAAACATTTCTTTTTTACCGAACGATACATCGTATCAATGCTCCAACCGATCAAACCAGTGATAATAAAAATGAGTAGATACTTCATAAGATGTCAGCTTTTCTCCTTCCCCAAACTGCGCACGGTTTTGCTACTAAAATAGAGGGCAAAGAAAAAGAGACCAGCCAGCCCCTGATTGATGATCAAAAATAGCCAGTCGATGGTCATAGTGGTCGAGATGAGATAATACGACGCGGCTTGGTATTGAAATACCGCGCAGCCGATAATGGCAACAATCGTGTTGAGAATAATCACTAGCTTGCGGTTCGGGCTTTCAAGGCCAGCCAGGAAGGCCAATACCACGATGGCTACAACAGATATAACCAGCGGCACGTTAATCAGCTCCATAAAAAACGGTAGCGTAGCCATCATGAGGACGCCGCTTACCAAAAACAATTTGCGTACGATATCGCCGTGGTAGTGGGGAGGAAGTATGTTTTTCGGTTGTACTTTTTCTTCAGCCATATATTTTTTGATAGACGTTGATTGGAATATTAGTGAGTTTGCTAATCCAACCCGCCCACTGCGCCTTACCTTGGATGGCAAACATGTCGTGTCCGATAAATTCTCCGGCCACCGCAATCCGTAAAACCCAGGTGATATATTTTGGCTGTTCCATAGAAATGTAGTTAGCTTAAAAAATAAGTTATTTATTCCAAATCCTTTTTCTTGATATCGAATTCTTCTTTATTTATTTCGCCTTTGGCGTAGCGGATCTTTAAAGTTTCCAAAGCGGTAGAAGCACCGCTGTTATTACCGCTTCGTGTTTCCTGAATCAACCACCGAACTAAGGCAACGAGGCCGATAATCACTGCTCCCCAAAAGATAATCATCATCAGCCCGCCGAAAGGCATATATGCGCCGTTGAAATAAGGGTACATCATAGGATTACCTTAGTGACTTAAAATTAATTTTTCTTTCTCAATGGCTAGCGTTCTCTTCCCCAGGCCCGGTCGCTGGCGCGATGTAGGATGTAGGCACGGGCCGCTTTGGGGTAATTGAACTTGATAAACATCTCTTCAATTACGTCAGCAACCGCGCTCACGGCTGGGATGGTGTCCGGGAAGCGCTCGTTAAGGGCTGTGGTTACTTCAATGGCCAAGGTAAAGGCGGCAGCTTCGTCCGGCTCATCAATTTCCTTGAGTACGTCCAAAATAGTGTGTTCGATGGCTTGTTCATTCGGAAAGCCAGCGTCTTCTTTGCTAATAGGTGCTTGATCTGTATTTGTCATAAAAATAGTTGGTTTATCGGGTCTCACTATAAGTACAAACGTTGTAAAACAAAAAAGGTGTCACTCGCGGCGCCTGGTTTGACGTATTGATGAACAAGTTACTGTTGCCCCAGCATCTGCCGGACTTTCTCCCGCGCCCGCGATAAATGCAATTTTACCGCATTCTCGCTTTTTCCGACACTAGCGGCGATATCCCTGACTGGTCGATCGTCCCGATACTTCATAATCAGAATTTGCCTTTCAATAGGTGCCAGGCGGCCAACGATCTCCCAGACTCGTTCCAAATCAAAAATGTCAGCATAATCAACGGCTGGGGTAGCCATGGTTTCGGCCAGAATCGTATCGTCCATCGGAATAAATTTGGTTTTACGGAAATAACTAACCAATACATTGTGGGCGATGCGGAGCAGATAGGTGAGATAAGAAGCATTGGAAATCGTGAATTGAGGGAGGTAGCGAAAGGCCTGCAAAAAGGTTTCCTGAGTTAAATCATCAGCCAGGGCGTCATCGTGCCCGGCACGCTGTAAAAAATACCGGCGTACTTGGCTATAATATTTGGCATAGAGTTTGTCAAACGCAGTGTGATCGGTTTGCGCGGCGAGAACCAATTCCTTGTCGGCATAACGAGCCGTATAGGCCACTTCAGTTGGTTTAACCAAAATGGCCTCCAAAAAAGACACGATTTGCTGCCGAGGATGCTCAGCAGAGTGCGTCATTGCCAACGCCTCCCATGACTCAGGCTCCAGCGAAAACGTGCGGAGCAGAAACTCCACCGTTGACCACGGATCATCGTGTTGGCGTGTCAAACTCTCTTTAAAATCTCGATTAAAACTAGCGGTGGCATCTCCAGCGCTTGTTCCGGGTTGAAGTTCAATAAAGAACTTTATCTGTCCTTCGGCGTTTAAAATCGGAGCGATGTGCAGTTCTTCCTGAAACGTCTGACCATCTTTTTTTGTATTCTTAACCTCCGCCACAAAGGGCAACTGTTCGGTAACAATCCGCTGCCACAGTCGCTCATAAAATAGCCGTCCCATATGGCCACCCCAGAGCTGGCCGGGTATTTTGCCGATGGTTTCGCCAGCTGAATACCCGGTCGCGGCCCGCACGGCTTTGTTGGTGTAGAGCACTTTGGATTTTTCGTCGGTAACCAAAAGAGCGCCGGACAAATTATCGATCTGGTCTTTAAGCGTAGCATCGGCAGATGGTTTGGTCATCAGATCATCTGAGGAGTCAGAAACTCTGTTTAGCATAGAACTCGACCCTTATTTTTAAAAAAAACGCGTGAGATTTCCAACCACCAAAACAATCCCAGCGCCCAACAGGCACCCGGCCATTTTCCCTACCGCCGACTTCAACATCGTTCTTTCTTCAGAAATGGATTCCTGGCGTAATTTTTCAGCGTAGTAACCCTCAAATATTCCGGCGATTCCGTCGGTGATAGCGTTGCCGACCACGCCACCCAAAATAGCGCCAACAACACCCGCAAAATGACCACCAAAAATTGCCATAACGGCCAATATGCCATTATCTATCAGACCAAACATAATATCTGGTTGCACCGATTTTAGACGTATTTTGAACGGTATGAGGGACAATAAACAGAGTATGGCTAAAAGAATAAGAATCAATCCGATCCAGGAAGCCTGGTTAATAAAAAAGAGACTGACCGCCGCGATAATAACACACAGGGTCAAAATATTTACCATTGCTAAAAAAAATTGTCGGCGCATATTAAAAGATTAAATACTCAGTAGTGAGACCAAGTATACAAGTCTCACTAGGATAATTCAACTCTAAAATTAGAGCCTACTAAGAGAATTCAGCTGCCCCGACAGTAGTCATTGCCGCCTTTTTACCAAACCGGTAAAAGAGCGACGGGGTCAAGAACAGGGAAATAATCGTGGAGGTCGTTAGGCCGCCAAAGATCACGATGGCGAGCGGATGCAGCATTTCTTTGCCTGGCGCGTCCCCAGCTAATAGTAGCGGGATGAGCGCCAAAGACGCAGTGAGTGCGGTCATGAGTACCGGCGTCACGCGATCGAGCGTTGCTTGCAGCATTGTTTCCGGAGTAAACGGCCGCCCTTCTTTACGCACCAAGTTCAGCGAATGACTGATGAGCATAATGCCGTTACGCGACACAATACCCGCCAGAGAAATGAACCCGACCAAGTGCGCCAGACTGACCACGCCTCCAGTGAGCCAAATACCAATCACTCCCCCGATAAACGCCGTCGGAATATTGATCATAATTTGCAGAACAATCGGC
>CAZXIF010000036.1:0-16726 GCA_964640395.1 uncultured Gammaproteobacteria bacterium
CCTTCCTGTAAATTTGGGTAATTTTTAGCGTGCGCAATCGCATACTGCTCCAAGGCATTTTGGAAAATGCTAAGGTCGCGCAGGCGCTTATAGTTACGCTTTAATTTATCCGCGTTCGCCGAACACACTTCGCCTGTCGGACAATCCAAATCGCTGCTACACGTTAATTCAAAACCGGGGCTATTTTGATCTACCCCACAATAATGATAATTAGTCACGTTCGTGTTAAAAGCAGTATTCTGGATAAACTGCTCGAACATACGACGGCTGTCAGTCTCAGCATCCGCATTAATACTAAAGAGATAAATATTACTATACAAATTCTTGGTAGCGTCAGAATAGTTTAAGGCATCCACGTAAATATTATTTCCGCCTTCACTTATCGCCTCATACCCATTAATAGTCAAGGGCTGAGTTTGCCCGATGAACCCCTGACCGCCGACCTGCTTATCTCGCGAATACCACTCTTTTACGCTCAAATGAGCGGGATTAGCAAAAATCTGCATGCCGATCGCGTCAGAATTTTGCTCATTGGTAAACAAGAAACGCTTTAAACTGGTTGAGGCTGATACAATCGATTCAGCCACCTGTACGGCCGGTTTCAACAATGGTAAATCATCCGCAGTTCCAGGCGCGCCCTGATCAGCGCAATAATAGGTACTAAAGTTGAAATAACCATCCTTTATAATGGGCGAAGCCGGTATCGCGCTAGTATCAAAGGTTCCAGCCATCAAATTAAACCCGTCATTATTGGCAATCTTATCTTCATACGGAAATACTACGAAGGGCCCTTGGCCATTATAGTACAAGGCTTTTGGTGGCCAAGGATTTGAACATAAAAATACAATGACATGTGATTTTCCAGTAGCGGCGGCCCCAAAAGTACTGGTATATTTATTGGCCGTAATGAATCCTGTAGCCCGCGCGTCAACTTCACCGTTACGATTGCTGGCCGTAACCATACTCCGACTACTGGTCGTACTCAGCAATGATATAAAGGGGCTGTTGCCCGGACCCCAACGATACTCCCAATCATAAAAAGTAGGAATCGGTTGAACTTTCGCTCCACTGCTGGTTAAAGGGATGGCTTCCAAAGTTGTGGTACTGCCCGCCACCGAAAAATAAACTTGATTTGGATTCACCAACATTGAATTCATTTCACAAATTTTATCAGACGTAGCAAATTTCCATTGCAAATTCTTACCTTGAACCTGACCAATACTTACTCCATTAACATCTTTTACACCTTCTTTCAAGATGATTGCGTAATTAGTATTAAAAGACAACGGCGCCAAAAGAGATACTACTACCCTAGAGCTACCGGGCGTCACACCAGGCACTACTCTGGCCACAGCCTTATCACTCCCAACACACCATTTATTTGAAGTCCCAACCGCTTGAACTGGCCCAATTAGTAAAACCCGCTGCAACGCGCTGACCAAGCGATCCCAAGCGCGCTCATACCAAGCCAGGGCAGTTTGGCTACCCGGCGGGGCAGCCGCAATCAAAGCCGTCACGTCTGCCTGCCCCGCGGCGCAATCCACACTGCCTCGGGCGATTAACAAGTTCTCATTAGTAAGGGTATCTTCATTTATTTTCCGATCAAAGACTGCTTCCAAATAAGTGTTCGGACAAACCGTAGCCGCCTCATTTTGCGGATAGGTAGAGATAAGTTTTGGACGCGCGTAACAACAGCTATTCTCACCCAATCCATAGTCAGCCCCAAACACGCTCTTGCAGTCTTGGTCCTTCTGATAGCCGCAAGCAATCACAAACTGACCACTGCCACCAATGGTTCCTCCCTTGGTAGATTGCGCCGTCGAGGCCTTTATATCGGTTACTTGAGCTGGCGGGTTGCCGGTTGGCACACCAAATCCAACCCCTGCCACGAGTGACCACGGGTCAAACAAACCCTGATGATTACCCACTAGACTAGCTTCACAAAATGGTTGTTCTCCCAACCCGACCACACCATCTCCACAAGAGCTTGGCTGACTATAGAACAATGACGAACCTAAATGTCGGCCTTGATCGTCACAGCCTTCACTGTCGGCAACGCATACCGTATCAGTCTTCTTCAAGCAAAATTCCGTGCAATCTGTCTTATTCCAACCTTTGGCCTGATCATCGCAACCTGGATCTTCGGACGGATCGAGCACGCCATCACCACACTGACTATGGGTCACTGTGCACACCGCCTGGTACTCCTCTGCGGAAAAACCCCCGCGCGTTAAACGATTATCAAAACACCATTTACTCGACGGACTACTGCCTTGATGCAGACACGACACCGAACAATTAAGGCGTGATTTAGGATTTGCAACCGAACTCTCAATCCCCAAATCACAGTCCTCCCCGTCGCCAATCAAACCATTGCCACAGATAGATGATTTTACATCAGTCCCTTTCACTTCTTGACCAGACCCCGTATGTCGACAGTCGGTCGTACACCCGCTCGCTGTTAAGGGATCCTTCGTATCACATATTTCACCAAGGGCTGGCTCAACCACAGCATTGCCGCAGGTGGCAGCCTTATTTCCCGTAAACAAACATTTCAAACTACAGCCGCCATTTTTATTCGGCTGGTCACAATCTTCGCCCGTTTCTACGATTCCATTGCCACAAATGGGTACTGGGATGAACTGGCTAGCTGGAATATCACTACCTCGGCGCAAACAGGCTCCAGTACAGGCGCTATTAGCTCCGAGCGTACTAAAGGCCGTTACACCCGCCACGGTTTGATCAGTGGAACTCCAATTCCAGCTAACGTCCCACGGATTAAGGGCTTGCCCCTTGGCGCTACAAGAATCTGGTGAAGAAAAGGGCTGGGCGCCATAGATTGTCTTCTGAACAATTGATTGACTATAAAATACCTCCGGCTGTACCTCGACCTTGGAAATCTTGCATTTTTCATTCTTAGTGCGAAAACGCCAACTAAAATCTTTCTTATACGGTTTGCTTACCGACGACGGATCCCCGAGGCGCGCCGCCGACCACAACTGATTGGGTAAATTGGGCTGACTGCTAGAGGTGGACAAAATGACTTGGTACAAAGTATTGGCTTCAAGCGCCGGAGAATTCAAACCGGAATTGGCGATTTTTAATACGGTATAGTTACTAAGTACATCCAGTTTAACATCAGACAAGGTTAGTTTGGATTCCGTACTGCGACAATTTTCATCATTACATTTCAAAAGCTGCACGCTACCGCCACTAACCGCTCCCGGCAAATTACGCCAAGACATGGTTCCATTAAATCTCGCTCCCACTTCGGAATTAAGACACGCTTCCTGACAATTCGGCCAATAATCAACCACCTCAGGATCGCTCAAATCAATCGTCAAGGGGCTCACTCCTTTATAGGTAATACTAGTAGTCGTCACCTCAGCCACGATATTGACACTGTTTTCAGGATTTTTCAGACCAATACCAACCGTGTTTGCCTGAGCCGTCACTTGCGTAGCGATGGCTTTGGTATTGCCATATATTTTGCTATACGATTCATTGGCGCTGCTCCACTTCCACTCAAATCCACTCACGTCCATCATCACGCAACGCTGATCGCTCAGGCCATTGCCATAATAATATACATCCGTGGTACTGCCGGTCGGACCATGATATTTAATCGGCGCTTCCAGCACTTTGGTCCAATAACTATAAGGGGTTACTACCACGGCCTTAAGACGACAATTTTTGGCATCAGTTTTAAAGTGGTAACAATAAGCGCTATTAGCCGCGTTACAAGGTCGGTCACTGGCCAAAGACAAGGCGCCTTGCTCCGGCAAAGATTTGACCTGGTTAGTAAGTACTACCTGATACCAAGAAGAATCATCCCAAGTACGGGCTGTCGGTAATATTTCCAAATATTGGCGCAAGCCATTGGCTTCATCCCGGCTGCTGGCGCGCAACAAATAACTACCTGGTGTCAAAGTTACCGGTGTCGGACTTACACAGTTGACCCCATCAATATCACTACATTTTTTTACCAAAACTGTTTTATCATTAACGGTCTTTTGGTCCAGCGGCAAAGAAAATTCTACCACTGACAAAGCAGTCCGGCAGACAGAATGATGATCGTCATTCGGACCCAAATCCCATTGTACGCTCGGCGACGGAGTCGGCAAATTTTTACCTAGATCAGTATTGCTGTCGCAGCGCTCTACCACATGAGGAATCGCCAACGCTTCTGGCGCCGTAGCCCCCACCGACTGAGTATTGAATCTCCAGGCGTAGCCGGTGGAGCGTGTTGTCCCTTGGCACAAATCACCGCTCGGCTTACAAATGCCACTTTCCGCTCCCGCGGCGCAACAACTGTACCCCGGCAAAGGACAGGTATTATTATTTTTTGTACAATCAAAGACACTAAATGAAGCCGGGTTACTAATCTTCTTGTCTTCACCCCGACTCAAGATCACCGGACCTGTGATCGTGGTGGCTGGTGGACGCACCGTTAGGCTCTTGTCGCTGAGCTCTGTATACTCCTTTTGGTCAGCTACTGCTCGGCCTGCCAGATCATTGACCTTAGCATCGTTAGACCAAAAATAGGCCCCAGGCTGAGTTCCAAAATATTCTCCCACAATTTTAACTCCTTCTCCGGGAGGGAAAGGCACCGGTCCAGAAATCGGCGTGACTCCACAAATCCCGGGCGCCGGATTACCGCCCGCGAGAGAAAATTTCCAATTTGGATTTAGGCCGCTCACCGCGTTATCCGCCGTCTTGATCTGAACAAAATAATTAGCACCCAATTCTCCCTTGCTTACCGGGAATTTAACAATAATCTGATCATCACGCCACAAAAAAGTCTGACACACGGGCGGAAAGGTAAAATCCCCATTCAAAGCCTCACTATCCGGACTAACTTTAAACCACACCGCCCCCAAATTTTTACCAAAATTATGCCCGGTAATCGTAATATATTCTGCCCGCGCTCCGGCGATCGGTGTCACCGAGGTGATAGTCGGAGCCTCATCGTTATTACCAGCGTCCACGACAAATTTCACGCTGTTGCTTTCAAAGCTATTGCTGACCACTTTCACGCCCACAGCTCCGCCATCCAAATTCGGCACAACTGATTTAATAAAGGTATCCAGCCAATCACTCGGCAAGGTCGTTGCCTTTAAACTGCCAAACCACACCTGATCAGTGGCATTGTCGAGCAGTCCTAAATTTTTACCGATTAGTTGCACTTTCGTTCCCGGCAAACCGTGCTGTGGAGCAATACCACATAAACCCGGCCGTAGTTCATTGGTAATACCAAAATCACGAACTTTTGGCCCCCATTCATTATTAGTAAAATCGTAGCTGGTGGGCACAGCGGCGCCTAGAGTCACTACCGTTACATTCCCCGCGGTCAAAAGAACCGGGCCGTTCACGGCTCCCTTCGGTACTTCCACCAAAACTTGATCCGCTGCCCACGGATTAAAACCAACTCCACAACTTACCGTCTTGGCTTCGATCCAATCAGCCGGCTTTTGAAAATCAGGATTTAAGATGGCCGGAAAATAAACATGCCCTACGGTATTTCCAAAAAAAGCCCCGTTAATAGTAACGTACGTTCCCGGCGCTCCCGACAACGGCCCCACACTGTCGATCCGCACTCTATCCACACAGCTGCCCGCTCCACCAGCTCCGATTTGGCAATAGCCACTACTACAATCAGCGTTAACAGAACAGGTGTCCCCAGCGCAGGTCCCACACTCGCCACCACAAGCCGGCGGACCAGCGAATTTTTCTCCCAAATCTGTCTCTAAATTGGCATTAAAACAATGACCGGGTCGAATATTCACTCCGACTGTGGCCTTACCCTGGCCACCACCCCAATCAAGCGCGCTCCCCGCTAGCGTATAGGCTCCGACCGGCAGATCACCCGTTGTCCACTTCAGGTCAATGGTGCCGGTTGATTGGCAGCCGCTCACCGCCTGACTATCTACCAACTGCTCACCCTGGTAAACACTGACATTTTGCACACCATTATCATCGATATAGCTGACCTTAATCGGCACTGTCGCGCCGCCTTGCACACTACTATTTGGCAACGGCGCCACAAAAGTGATAGTCGGCGGCAGACGATCCACTCCTTCACCAGTTACAAAATCAACCGGTCCACAAGATTTAACCGAACAATTGAGCGACAAAGAACCGTCCGCGCTCTTGATACTACTCGGCTTAGAAAAAATCAACCGATACGCCGTGCTTGGTTTTAAACAATCCGACCCGGCTGCCGGCGCGCAATCACCAGTCGGAACAAATACCGCCGTGGTAATATTTTCTCCCTTTTGCCAGCTACCAGCCACTGGGTTCTGATCATCTTTCAGGGTAACTACGGCATTGTTAGCGAGCGTAGCCACATCAACTCCCTTGCTAAACACCACGGCCAAGTGAGCGTTACGCACGCACATCGCGCCACCACCTGGCAAAGCGGCAATCGTCAAGAGCCCTCCCCCACCGCCAGCAAAGCTCAATCCATTACCACCGCCGCCAGTGCCACAAGCATTACACTCCCCGCCACAATCCGTGCCGCTTTCTCCGGCATCTTGAGCTCCGTTCGAACAATGTTCCGGGACTCCAGTCGTCGCGCCCACCAATTTACTAATCACAAAACTCGCAATCGCGTACGAAGAGACAATGATAAGCAGCCCAATCACCGCGTTCAGTAAGATTTTTTTAGCGCTGGCGATCTTTTCTTCGTTCCCCCCAGCCAACATCCAAGTGAAACCAGCGTACAATATCAATACGAGGGTAATGATGCCGAGCAAACCCAAAAAGGTCTTAATTATTCGGGCAGCAATCAAGCGGATATCGATCGGAGGCAATCCGGACACTTGGTTCACCCCGCTCAGTCCCAAATCCGGCGCGGCGGCTAAAGCTGGGGACACTCCCCCTATCAACCACAAACCGCCGACCAAAAACAGCGCGCAGAAACTATGGAACAAAACCTTTTTTAATCGAGAAGAATACACACTGATAGCAATTATTTTTTGTAAGTTAGATGATCGCGACTATTCATTTCGTAATTGAAAATTGGAAATTGGAAATTGGAAATTATATACTTACGGTTTACTTATATTTTTAAGATGCGTTATACATTGGGCTTCAGTAGTAATTCCTTGGACTACCATACCGTTGCAACAATATGATTTACCGGCCACCACACCCGACACGGCACAACAATTTTTACCATCCTCCCCACATACTGCCGAAGATTTCAATCGTTTACGAACTTCTTCCGCTCCGCCCGGTCCTTTCCCCGGATAAAAACAATTAAAATGGACATCCTCAATATTTGAATTTAAAAGCGGCGCGTAATACTGATTGATATTTTTGGCAAACGGACAGTGGCTCATTTTAGTGAAGGTTGAACCATCGTCATTAAAATCTACCCGCGGCACGCGGCACAACGGCGCGAAATTATTTGGGTACTGCTCCAATCCAATGTTATACATCGGGTCCACCCGCATACGCTTGCTGAACAACATTGTCCAGTCGTTGTCTGGCGCGACATACTCCGCGTCAATCCCTGGCGTAATCTTGGCTAGATACGGTGGCGTCAAATCAATCTGACTCGTAATAACAAAATTCCAATAAAAATTATCTGGCTTACTTTGATCCACAAAAACATCACCGGCTACCGGCGCCGCCTCAATTTTTCCATTCTTATTGCCATCAAGAGCGTTCCCAGCCGCGTCCATTAAACCCGAAAACGGAATCGCCTCAAAAGACGTGGCCGTAAAAGTCTGCGCCGCTTTGAGCAACATTGAATATTGGTCACGATCACAGGTTGCGCCCGCCTTATCACATACGGGCAAACAATAGAGCGAACCCCCGCAAGCGTTCTTGCCGCATTCTTTAGTCGAGGTAAATTCCAATGTTCGATAGCCGTTCGTCAGCTGAAAGCTCCCCACTGGCACACTACTGTGGTCAGACTTTAACCAAATCGTATTCCCGCTCAAAGCATAATAATTGGCTCCACTACTCGCAAAGTCACCCTGAATGCCAGTCGGGTCAAGCGCCTCGGTAAAATCAAGTTGAATCACCGTATTTTTAACCTCGGTCGCGCCCGCGGCTGGAAATACACTCTTTACAACCGGCGGATTAGTATCGAGCTCAGTACTACAAGTAAACTGCCATTCATAATAGGGCTTACCCAAAGTCCGCGCGTCAAAAATAGTCGGATTATTATTGGCCTCATCATCCAAGCGCATCTCTGGTCCAAGATGTACGGTATAAGGCACCTTGGTAGTGGAGTCACCCAAATAATCATAAGGTCGAATAACCACCGTATAGGCCTTACCGTTTTGATAATTGGCCAAAACCGCCGCTCCACTAATCGGCGTTTTGGTATCGGAGCGTTGAATTAAAATATGCTTTTCGTCTAATATAAGCGCGTCACAATCATTCTTCCAATTCATCGCGGGTCCGATATTAATACAATCCCCAAAAATATCCTGGCCAGCGGCATCTTTGCTGCCGTTACTATTGGTAACAAAACTCGATATCTTGATTGGTTTACGAAAAGTAAGAATAATTTTGGTATTTCGGGCCACGTCACTTTGATCACGATTGGGATAATGATCTTTGATAATACCTCCCAAGGCCCCACTACCAATAAAACTTTGCGTGTTCTGTGATAACAAATCTCCGTTGGCCGACCCGTCAGTCCCCGTACCAATCCCCAGCATCCGCATCACAAACAGCACGATCGCGTAAGCGCTCAAAATAATAATCAATCCGATCGTCGCATTTTTAATAATTTTCTTGGCATTGACAATCTGCTCTTCATTGCCACCCGCCGTCATCCACAGTACCCCGGCATACAAAATCAATATTACTAGGATCAGCCCCAGCAACCCGAGCAGTACGCGCACAATCCGGCCAATAATAACCCGGATATCCGTACTCGCCAGACCGAGCGGCTGCTCTACCACTTGCAGACCAGCCTGCACGGTCGCCCCAGCCGATCCGCCAGCTGGCGGAGCCGCGGCGGGGGGAGTAGCCCCAGCTTGGGCAAACGCAGTCATCGGCATAGACACAAAACCCACCAACGAAAAAACTACCGTTAAAATTACTCCTGCGAGCACGGCAGTCTTTCTTCCGCCCGAGGCGGATCCGCCTCGGGCGGAAAGATGACTAATGGCTGTAGCAATCCATTGAAGCATGGGCAATGGTACTAAAGAGTAGTAAAAAAATGTACTGGTGATTACTTGCGATTGAATGATCGGTTCATTTCTTCTGGCAAGCGACCAATTTTTTTGAGATACTCAATTTTGCTCCCTACCGTCAAACGGTGCAGGGCGCTTTTGCGTTTCATGTTTCTACTTTTTCCGGGGTCATAAAAGCGGATCTTCTTGACCTGCAAAATCTTGCCGGATTGCTGCCAGCGTTTTTTTACGCGGCGCATGAACGCTTCAAACGATTCAACTTTTCGTCTTTTAATTTCAGCCACAGAGTTCACCTCCGTTTCAAGATATGTGCGAAATACGAAACTTGCGAAACTTACGAAAAGTAAACACCAATTGGCTTCGTACTTTTCGTAATTTTCGTATTTCGTACATAATTTCGCACATTATTTAATAATAAAAAACTCTTATTCTTATTACGACCGTAGTTTAGTATACTCTAAACAATAAGATAGCGTCAAATTTTATCCAATTTCTTTTTGATCACCGTTTCGATCTTTTTCTGATCCACTATTTCCTGCACGCCAGACTCCATATCGCGGATAATAATGGTCTTATCCTGCACCTCTTTTTGACCCAAAATCAAGACATGCGATACCTGGGCGCTGTTAGCCAACTCCAATTGCGTCTTCAAAGAATTCTTGGAAAAATTAAACCCAATCAACAAGCCCGTAGCGCGTAGTTCATTCACAATCCGCAAAGCTCGTCGCTTGGCTTCCTCACCGAGCTGGGCAAACCAAATATCAACTGGCTTGTCAGCCAAAATAGCTGGTCGATTTTCGACCGGAATTTGTTTCAAAACCGACACAACCCGTTCGAGCCCAATCGACCATCCCGCTGCCGGCGCCGCTTTGCCGCCCAACTCTTGCACCAACAAATCGTAGCGGCCACCACCCCCGAGCGCGCTTTGCGCTCCGTCTTCTCCAGCTGGACCATAAAACTCAAATACCGTATGGGTATAATAATCCAAACCACGCACCAGCGTGTGGGTCAAGTGATACACAATCCCCAACTCATCCAAGTACTCCAGCACTTTCATAAAGTGGCTTTTGGATTCCTCGCCTAACCAATCTACCATCTGCGGAGCCTCTTCCTTCACTCCCTGACACTGCGGCTCTTTGCAATCAAGCAGTCGGAGCGGATTCTTGGTCAGACGCAAGCGGCAATCCTCACACAAATAACTCCGTTTAGCGCGATAATAATTCACCAGCTCAATCTTATACCGTGTCCGCTCTTCCGGGGTTCCGAGACTATTAATTTTGATCTCCACCGGCAATCCCAAATCTTTAAAAAAATTCCAAGCCACCAAAATAAGCTCCGCGTCAAATACCGGGTCATTCACGCCGATGGTTTCAAAACTCAGTTGATTAAATTGGCGATAGCGACCGGCTTGAGGACGATCATGGCGAAACATCGGCCCTTGATTCCACAATTTTACTGGCTGAGCTGAATTCCATAAGCCATTGCCAATGTAAGCGCGAGCCACCGAAGCCGTGCTTTCCGGTCGTAGCGCCACTCGCGTGCCATCCCTATCTTCAAACATATACATTTCTTTTTCCACAATATCAGTGCCCTTGCCGACTGAACGCACAAACAACGACGCTTCCTCAACAATCGGCGTATCGATACGTCCAAATTGAAAATATTCAGCCAAAGTGACTCCCACCTTCTGTATTGCCAACCAATACTTGGCTTCTTTAGGTAAAATATCGTGCATCCCCCGCAACACTGCATAGGTCTTCTTACCTTTTTCTGGCGCGCCCTCACTGACCGCTTCTTTCTTTACCATTTTCTTCTCCGGAGCTTTGAAAGTCATTTTTGTTTTCTTAGGTTTCATAAAAAAATTAATCAAAAACTAAACGTCGGCGCCCTAAACACTTGTGCCCGGTCAAACGGCCAACCTCGTAGCCAGGCTCTACCCACAATCGCGTCACGCTGGATAGATCCAAATCGCCGCGAGTCAAAACTATTCGGACGATTGTCGCCGAGGAGAAAAAATTCATCAGACGCCAAAATTTTGTTACTTTCCCCGAACGTCAACAAGTTAGGCGGCAAATAGGACTCATTCAAAACAACCCCTTCCGGGTGGTCTTCATTATAAATTATCACTCGCCCCTCGGCTACTTTCACATGCTCGCCCGGCAACCCGATAATACGCTTCAAAAAATATTCCTGCGGATTTTCCGGCGGCCGAAATACGATCACATCGCCACGCGCCGGATCGCGCAAACGATAACTCAGCTCATCAATAATCAAATATTCTTTCTCCTGAAAATTAGGTTCCATCGAAGCCCCTTTGACATAAAATGGTTTAAACAAAAAATTGCGCACCAAAAAAATGGTGACGCCAGCCAAGACCACAATTTTAACCAGCTCCAAGATAAATAATCCCGCGGCCCCCAACACTGCCGCTAGCCGCTGACGATTTTCGGGCATAGTTAGCTAAACAAAAAATAAAACTTCGTAAAAGAAGTATACGCCTTTTTTTCTAATTGAGCAAACGACGATACCGGTAGTGGCAACTTCTGAATTGCGGCTAACGATCCCTTTATCTCCCTACCCGAGCCGCGTACGCGAACTGGTCAAAGTATCGTTCCAAGTCAATCTGCGTATAACCATACTGTTGTTCTCCATAAAACCAATCGGCCACCACCTCTTTTGAACGCGCCAGCTCTTTAAGCCGCCCCACCCAACGCGGATCGCTCAGCGTCAAAGCAAAAAGTTCGAACGCCCGATCGAGAGCGCCTTCCCGCTGTATAGTATCACCGCGCTGGCTCCACTGCCCGGCCCGGTATATCTCACTCCCAATATTGCCGAGTTGCTCAGACAATGTGAGGCTAAACCATCGACTACCCTCTGCCGTGTGCCCCATAATCAATGGATTAAAGATACAACCAACTGACGAATCTGTTCTTGAATGCTCAAATCCTCGACTGACCGAGACCGATTGCCTTGGCGGGGGCGAATATTAATCATCGAATCAAATTCCACCAAGTGCTCGGACGGTTGATCAACGTATAGATTAATACCCCACAAATTTTCCTGACGAGAACCTTGTTCAAGCAAACACGCTTCCTCATCCGCATGCATTTCCGCGCCAATGGCCATGACATTCTTCTCCAGATCAACGACTGCCTTTACCATATCACCAAACCGCTCGGTGGCAACGATACGTAACTCCGCTCGAGTAATCGGGTTAGCAATAATTCGAATTGGATTGTCAGAAGACATATAGTTTGTGTGTTGGTGGGCGTGCCTGGAGTCGAACCTCAGATCTTCCCGATTCATATCGGAACGTTCTAATCTTTCCGAATTAAATCTTCAATGAACTTTCGACTCTTCTGTTTTTTTATATACAATTCTCTCTGTCGGGTCTCTAAACTAGCCAAGTATTTTTCAGAATAATTTAAAATCTGCTTTTTTCTAAAACTACTTTTCCATATTCTGCCTGGGGTGGCTGATAAGAAGATGCTTCCTTAAAAATAAGATCTTGACACTCCTTTTCTCCCAACAGGATTGCTAATCTTTGTTTAGCCATCCAAGGAAGATCTTGAATTTGACCGACTACCATATTGTTTCCTCGTTTACCTGAAAAATGGCATATGTTTGCAACCGCTGTTGAATGTATCCCCCGAGGGATAATTATAATAGACTGCTCACCATTAACATCAACAACAGGCAATTCACAGTGACGTGTCAAACCACCAACAATAAGGCGAGCGTTAAAACCGGCTTGTTTAAGGGCTTCAGCGGTACGACGCGCGGCAGTATACCACTCCTCGCCCGGAAGAAGTTCCAAGGGGGCTTGTTCTTGTACAAAATTTAACAAGCTAGCCCGCACCTTCTCGAATGATTCTGGTTGAACTTCACTCTCTAACATTGGTCTCAAATTTTTATCAGCATTCCCGCTTTGATTCAGAGCTCGTGGAGAAAATTCAGTCAAAAGCTCTTCAATTCTCCCTGCAAGAACGGCCTGCCTTTCAGCGGGCAGCGACTGAATCATTGTTTCTAATTTTTGCAAAAAAAATTTAAGACTTTTTTCTTCATAAGTCTCAGGCAACCCTCCGGCCTCAAAAGTACGTTTCATATTTTTTTAAAAATAACTTTAAACTAAAGTATAAATAAGGAAACGTGAAGTAAAAATTTTGGTGGGCGTGCCTGGAGTCGAACCAGGGACCTTTACATTATCAGTGTAACGCTCTAACCATCTGAGCTACACGCCCATTTCATTAAAACACCAGAACATTAAAGCATTAAAACAAAGTGAAAGCGGAGCCACTGTCTGTTTTAATGTTCTCGTGTTTTCATGTTTTAATGATCTGTCCTCGTGGGCGTACCCTGACTCGAACAGGGGACCTTTACGATGTCAACGTAACGCTCTAACCAACTGAGCTATACGCCCTCAATATACCTTATTTTTTGATAAAAGCAAGTATAGCAAACCAGGGTAAAAAATCAAGTTAAGAGCCTAATAACCAGTCAGTAATTGGGATCACATTAATCTGCTGGCCGGCATGGGTGAGGTTGCGTCTTTGGTCTCTAGTAATAATAATACCGAAGGAAGCCTGACAACGTTCCAGGGCCTGGATCAAGCCTTCGGCCTCACGAGCTTCATTACTCGCTGAGAGCGTCTCCGTTACCTGTAACACCTCCGTAACGCGTTGCCCTTCACGCACCACAAAATCACACTCACGGGTATCTTTAAAATAAAACACCTCTTTCCGCCGCCGGCGCAATTCAAGATAGACAATGTTCTCTAATTTTCGTCCCCGATCTTCGGACCAGGAAAAACCCACCCGGCTACGCATACCCAGATCAATAACATAGACTTTTTTGTTCGAGACAAATTGTTTTTTGAGCGACCAATCATACTTATATATTTCACCAATCAGATAGGCTTCCGACAGAAAAGTCAGGTAGCGTTTGATAGATACCGCGCTGCGCGCCGCCAGTGTTTTAGCCAGGCCATGGTAACTAATAGGCGAACCAATATTAGTAAACAGGAATTGCGCTAATTGGCGAAATAATTTCACGTCACGAATCTTAAACCGGACAATCAAATCCTTATACAAAATATCTTCATATAATTGCAACAACAATTCACTGGTGGGCGAAGTGGTCATTTCTGGAAATCCACCCTGCTCCATATAATCATCAAAAGCGACGCTCACCGCGGCTTGGTCGGCCGTAGTGACCGGACGTGCCGGAAGCGTACGAGCCAACAAAAATTCTCGGAAAGAAAAAGGGAACAGCTCGATCTTTAGATAGCGCCCAGTCAAATGCGTAGCCAACTCTGAACTTAATAATTTCGCATTAGAACCAGTAATGAATACTTTATACCCCTCATCATGAAGCCGACGCGCGAAGCGCTCCCAGCCGGGCACCGTTTGAACTTCATCAATAAGGATAGTTGTTCCCTGATGACGCTTTTTAAACACCAAGAGCAATGACTGAAAATCAGCCACGCTAAAATCCAGCAAACGTTCGTCGTCAAAAGTAATAAAATGACAGGGACCAAGCTCCTGACTAAACTGTCGCAGTAGGGTAGATTTGCCACTCCGACGCACCCCCGAAATAACGACTATTTGCTTGGTGCTAAGATAGGTCTGGTGGTCTAATTCACGGGCGATGCCGAGCTGTTTGCTGGCAAACGCCTCAGCCTGATCAGCTACCACGGCGCTTAAAAGTTGGGTATCAAGCATGCAATAATAGTAATATACAAAATCTTTATAAATGTATAATAGTATTATAGATAATTAAAAGTAAACTGTCAAGGTGACAGCGAAAAGGCAAGGCTGAAAAGACCATTTTAAGCCTTAAAAACGCAATGACCCTGTCCGTAGCACTCCATCATGGAGCGCGTCCGGGTGCAGGGTCGGTGTGTGCCTCCTTTAAGGCTGAAGACGGTGTTTTTCTTATTTAGTGCCCCGCTCCATTGCGGGGTCGGGCGTTCCACAACGGCAGCATGAGCACGGCGCCGACCGCCGAAAAACCGATCATGCTCGGTCCCCAGACGCCCCAGCCGTAATGGTCGAGCAACCAGCCCAAGCCGATGCCGGTGAACGAACCGCCAATATACTGCATGCCGTCGAACAGCCCGGCTGCAGTCGCGGCAGCGCGCTGGCCGCCGAAATCCATGCTGGCGGTGCCGGACAACATCGAGTGTACTATCGAGATCGCGAACGAATTGAAGGCGAAGGCGATAATGATGGTATTCAGACTCGGTGCCTTCCAGACCAGGAACAGGCAGACGATCTGGATAGCATAACCGATGAACGCCACAGGCGGGCGGCGATGGTCGAACAGCTTGTCGGAGGCGTAACCGGCCACGAACGCACCGGCGATGCCTGCCAACACGACAGCCGCCGCGCCCTTCTGGAAGACAGGGCTGTCGAACGGCAACTTTTGGACCTCCACCATGTAGCGCGGGAACCACTGCTCGAAGCCATGGCGCACGAAGCCCGTGCAGAACTCCGCTAAGGCGATGGTGAGAGGGATCCGCTTCGTAAAAACCTTTCGCGCGACGTAACCCAAGGTGATCTTCTCGGTATCGCCGCTGGTTGCGTCCTGCGGGTCAAAATCTGGTAGGCCTGCGTCCTTGGGTGTGTCCTGGACGACCCGGAACGTCAGATAGGCCATGAACGTGGTCGCGATGGCGGGCAGGAAAAACTTCCACTGCCACGGCAGTGCGGCCACCAGTGGCACCGCCATGAGCGCATACACCAACGCGCGTCCACTCTGGATCATCGATCCGAAGATGGCGCTGAACACACCACGCTCGCTGACGTGGAACCAACCACTGTTCACCTTGATCAGCGCGAGCGCACTGTACGACTGGAAATACATGTTCAGTGTCCAAACGGTCGCCAGGTAGCCCAGCAGGACGGTACCGGTGCCCAGGAACCCGAGGTAGGCGCCGAGGCCAAACGCGAGGTTGAAAATCGTCGCGCCGATCGCGCCAATCAGCATCGCCCGCCGTCCGCCAAGGCGATCGGCAATTGGGCCGTTGAACAACGCCGAGAGACCGTAGACGAGGGTGGCGGTCGAAATGATCGTCCCGACCCTTGCCTTGTCCCACCCATATGTGTCCGACAATGTCTTGTTCGCGAAACCAAAGTTGTACCGAGCCATGTACATGGCTGCGTACATCAAGCCGAGGACGAGCCAGTTCAAAAACCGGCGAGCGCGAAACTCTGGCGAGTGATTCGGAACCGTCGTCTGTGCCATGAGGCACCTCACTTTTTTTGTGCTTGTTGATCTTTTCAGCCCACCTAAGTGGACCAACATCTTTGCCAAAAACTAATTTTAAACAAAAAAATTGGCCGACGAGTGGACCAATATGTAAAAGAGCTCCTTAATCTTTACGAAGACCCTAACATAGGGCCCAAAAAAAATCAAGGAACTCATGCCCCTCGACAGCGTAGTCCCTTGCGACTGGTCACTCACCCCTTTCTGCTCTCAACCTTGCTAAGAATTGGCAATTATCCTATCCTCAGAGGATAATTCAATTTAATCTAAAAAAGTATGCCAAAAAAAACGAGCGGTCCGCT
>CAZXIF010000037.1:0-9635 GCA_964640395.1 uncultured Gammaproteobacteria bacterium
CGTTTGTCTTCGGCGAGTTTTAAATAATCTTCGGGGCTAATGAGTTCGTCTTTGCACTTGGTGAAATGTTTGATGAGTTCGTGGATGTGACGCGAGGGGTTCGCCATCGGGCGATAATAATCCAGTTTGAAACGGTCGAAATTTTGGCGCACCAGGAGCCAGGCTTCGGTGGTATTGAGTAGTTTAAAATGGTTGCTGAGGCCGATGTCGAGGCCGTATTGCTCCAGCAGGCGTTGGCAGAAGGAGTGGAAGGTGGAAATTTGTAGATCGACGTAGCCGTCGGGGAGTAATTTGTCTACTCGCTCCCCCATTTCGGCGGCAGCTTTGTCGGTGAAGGTTAACGCCAAAATTTGCTCGGGCTCGGCGAGTTTGGTTTCTACCAGATGGGCAATTTTTTTGGTAATTACCGTGGTTTTGCCGGTACCGGCGCCGGCGACGATCATGAGGGGGCCGGTGATGTAATTGATGGCTTCTTCTTGTTGTTTGTTAATGTCTGGCATAACTGATTACTGTATTTGTTTACTCAAACAGTATAATCAAAATGCAGTAAACCAGCAACTATTTGTTAATTAAAAAAACCAGCCGGGATGACTGGGTTTTGGAAGGAGATTTTTGAGTCTTTAGCTAACCTTTTCTTTGTTACGCAGTTGTCCACAGGCAGCCGCAATATCCTGGCCTTGGGAATAGCGGACGGTGGAGGTGAAGCCGGCTTTCATCAGGGATTCGTGCCAGTGGGTGATGCGTTCGGCGGGGGTGCGGTCGAAGATGGTTTTGTTGTCTACCGGTTCGTCGCCAATTTTATTGTAAGGAATGAGGTTGATGCGAATATGGGGCATGCGGCGAGCGAGGCGAATGAGGGCGTCCAAATGACGGTTGTCGTCGTTCACGGTGTGCAGCATGATATATTCGAGGCCGATAAAGTGGGCGCGGCTGGGGAATTTGGTGTGGTATTTGTTAGTCCAGTCGACTAGAAATTCGAGAAAATCTTTTTTGTGGGAGGGCATGATTTCTTTGCGCGATTCCTCGATGGCGCTGTGTAGGGATATGGCCCAGCGGACGGGAGGGAAATCATCTTCGAGGACCTTGGTCATCACGGAGGGGACACCAGCCGTAGACACGGTAATTTTGGTTTCACCGAGGTCGGTGTTGAGTAGTAGTATCTGCAGGGCCTCTTTGACGTTGGCATAATTAAGGAGTGGTTCGCCTTGGCCCATGAAAACAATGTTGGCGACGCGCGCGCCCTCGGGTACGAGCATGGCTTGGGCGTAGCGGTATTGATCCACAATTTCTTGGGCGGAAAGATTGCGTTTGAAACCTTGGCGGCCGGTGGCGCAAAAGGTACACTGCATCGGGCAACCGGCTTGGGAAGAGACGCAGATAGTATAGCGATCAGGGGTAGTATCGGTAGCATCTTTTTTGAGGCTGCTGCGGCCCATGATGACGGTTTCGATATATTGGCCGTCGGCGAGCTTGAGGAGGGCTTTGCGGGTATTGTCCTCGGTGCTTTTGAGTAGTGTGTGGGTTTGGACGCTCATCCAGGGCATGTCCTTGAGCTTCTCGCGTAGATCCACCGGGAGGGTGCTGATTTCGTTGTAGCCTTTTACAGACGGGTCGAACCAGGCTGTCTGGACTTGTTTGGTCCGGAAGTTTTTTTCGCCTTTTAAGATTTCTTTGAGTTGTTGGTAGAGGGAAGACATAAGGTGTTTTTTATTCTATGAACCCGCCAGCTTGTAATTTCCATAATTGTCGGTATAAACCATCTGCTCGATCGAGTAATTGTTGGTGCGTGCCGGATTCAGTGATTTGGCCATGATCTACGACCACTATACGATCCATTTTCATGATGGTAGATAAGCGGTGAGCAATGACAATCACCGTTTTATTTTTCATGAGTACATTCAACGCATCTTGAATCAACGATTCAGATTCAGAGTCTAGGCTCGAGGTGGCCTCGTCGAGCACGAGAATCGGGGCGTTACGTAAAATTGCGCGGGCAATCGCAACGCGTTGACGTTCGCCACCGGAGAGTTTGACTCCGCGCTCGCCGACAAAGGTGGCGTATTGATCCGGGAAACCGGAAATGAATTCGTGGCAGTGCGCGAGTTTGGCGGCTGCAATCACTTCTTGGTCGGTGGCGGTTGGTTTGCCGTAGCGGATGTTTTCGAGCAGGGTGCGATGGAAAAGAACCGGGTCTTGCGGCACCAGACTGATCGCTGACCAGAGACTTTCTTGGGTGACTTGGTTAATGCGTTGACCATCAATCACAATTTTGCCAGCGCTTAATTCGTGCATGCGGAGAAGTAATTTTACCACGGTTGATTTGCCGGCTCCGGACGGACCGACGAGGGCGATTTTTTCCTGGGGTATGATGCTGAGATTGAATTTGGAAAAGATTTTTCTCGTTTCGTGGTAGTAGAAATCAACTTTTTCAAATTCAATGGCTCCAGCGGTAACTCTCAAGTTCTTCGCGGTTTTAGTATCTTGGATTTCGTGGGGCGTGAGGAGGAGGGCGGTCATCTCATCGGCGTCGGCTAGATCGGAATAGACACGACGAATGGTTTTGCCGAAGTTCCAGACTTTGTCGAAGATAATGATGGCGTAGGATTGTAAGAGTACAAAATCTCCTACCGTTACCCGGCCTTGTTGCCAGAGTTTGATGGCGCCATAAAATAGACCTAATTCGAGGATTAAGACGAGCAGACCCTGGATACCATCAAATACATTGTCGAGGCTCCAGGTGTGGAGACGAATTTTGCGGACTACTTCATTGGCAGCGCCGTAACGGTCGATTTCGCGGTGGTAGCCGTTGAATAATTTGACGTTGTTTTGATTGGTGATGGTGTCGGCCAGAATGCCGGTGGCTTTGGTCTCGGCTTCGTTACGCTGCAGGTCGAATTTCAGTTTATATTTGGTGAGCACCCAATTTACCAATAAAAAAAGAATGGTCCAGACGAGCACGGCTAACCCAAGCCATACTTGCTTTTGGAGTAAGACCACTAAAATGATGGTCAAATCGGTAATGAGGGGTAAAAAATCAAAGATGGCGCGATCGGAGATGCCTTCGTATGCTTTCGTAAACCAATTTACTCTTTTTACTAGCGAGCCGACAAAGTTGTTGTTGAAGAATGAAAAAGAGTGTCCGTGCAAATAACTAAAACAGCGATTGTTGAGGCTGGTTAAGACGGTGCTTTGCAAACGGATAGCGGTAAAGAGGGTGGTGCGCCACAATACCCAACTAGTTAGCTCTAAGATCGCAATGGAGCCAAGAATAGTAATGAGTTGGGTAGCGATGAGGCTAGTCGGGGTATTCTGGCCGAGAATGTCAAAAAAATCCTTGAAGTATAAGGGAATAAGGACACGCACGCCGGAGGCTCCAATCACGCCAAAAATAACAATCAGCGCGTGGATCCAGAGGCGACGTGTTTCAGAAAAATAGATAGATAAGGTTGTTTTAGTATTTGTTTTCATGTACTGCAAGCAAAAAAGCACGCTTGACAAGCGGTGCGTGATACATAGAAGACGCTAAAATTAGCGGTTTGTTACACTATTTAGGACTTTGTTGGCACTCGCCGCAGGGTTTGGAGTCGCAGCGGTGCGATTCTTGGCAGGCGCAGGAGCCTTGTTCGTCTTGCGCCGGTAGCTGGCAACGTGGGCATTCCTCCATATTTGAGTAGTTAGTAATTGGTAGTTAGTATTTTGGGTAGAGGATGGTGAATTTACCCTAAATGATGATCAAATTACTAATTACCCGCCCTAATTTATAGTAATCAATAAAAAAAACAATTATTGACTATTGACGGGGAAGATTGCGATATTTTTTACCAACTTTAACGCGATTGAGCGCGCGTTCGAGCGCAGATTGCAGCGCGGCGTAGCCGACATCATCGGTGGCGCGGGCAGATTGCATGGTTTGGAAAGCCCGGTCACGCGCGGCTTCGGCGCGGGTTGTGTCAATTTCGGTGGCGTGTTCGGCCGTATCAGCGAGAATGACGAGTGAATTATCCGCTTTAACTTCCGCAAAGCCGCCAGACACGGCCAGAGGAAATTCTTGGCCATCTTTTTTGTAACGCAATTCACCGGGTTCAAGTACGGTAACCAAGGGAATATGGTGCGACATCACCGTGATTTCTCCGGTGGTGGTCATGAGGCTGACCTGATCCACCTCTTCTGAAAAAACAACTTTTTCGGGGGTGATAATTTTAAATTGCATAGGTTTGACTTACTACTATACATGGAAAACGATACACGATACATTGTATCGTAATATGTGTATCGTGTCTCGTGTTATTTTACTTCACTTCATCAATGCTGCCCTTCATGTAGAATGCCTGTTCACCTTTGTCATCGTGTTTGCCATCTAGAATTTCACGGAAGCTGCGGACCGTTTCGCTGAGCGGCACATATTTGCCTTCGATACCGGTGAAGATCTGGCCTACGAAGAAGGGTTGGGACAAGAATTTCTGGATTTTGCGCGCGCGGGTGACGGTGGTTTTGTCTTCGTCGCTGAGTTCTTCCATGCCTAAGATGGCGATGATGTCTTGCAGATCTTTGTAGCGCTGGAGTACGCGTTGGACTTCCAAAGCCGTGTTGTAATGTTCTTCACCGACAATGTTCGGATCGAGAATGGTGGAGCTGGAATCCAGCGGATCTACGGCCGGGTAGATGCCGAGTTCTGCCAGAGAGCGGTTCAATACTACAGTGGAATCAAGGTGCGCAAAGGTGGTGGCAGGGGCTGGGTCAGTAAGATCATCCGCTGGCACATACACGGCTTGTACGGAGGTAATGGAGCCTGTGTCGGTGGAAGTAATACGTTCTTGTAGGGCGCCCATTTCACTGGCGAGGGTTGGTTGGTAACCTACAGCGGAAGGCATGCGGCCAAGCAATGCTGACATTTCGGAACCAGCTTGGGTAAAGCGGAAGATGTTGTCGATGAATAAGAGCAAGTCTCTCCCCTCTTCGTCGCGGAAATATTCAGCCATGGCGAGCGCGGTCAAGGCAACACGGGCGCGGGCGCCGGGTGGTTCGTTCATCTGGCCGAAGACGAGGGCGGTTTTTTCGAGTACACCGGATTCTTTCATTTCACGGTAGAGGTCGTTACCTTCACGGCTACGCTCCCCTACTCCAGCAAACATGGAATAACCACCGTGTTCCTGGGCGATGTTGCGGATAAGCTCTTGGATAATAATGGTTTTGCCGACACCGGCGCCACCGAATAAACCAACTTTACCACCTTTCAAGAAGGGGCAGATGAGGTCAATAACTTTGATACCGGTTTCGAGGATTTCTGATTTGGTCGATTGTTTGACAAAATCCGGGGCTGGGCGGTGAATCGGATATTTCTTTTTGGCTTTGGAAGGGCCTTTAAAATCAATCGGCTCCCCTATTACATCGAACATGCGGCCAAGCGTTTCAAGGCCAACGGGTACCATGATCGGACTACCAGTATCGGTGACTTCCTGTCCGCGGGCTAATCCATCGGTAGTGCTCATGGCTACGGTACGCACGACATTGTTGCCGATATGTTGTTGCACCTCTAGGGTGAGTTTGGTGCCATTCGGCATTTTGGTTTCGAGCGCGTTAAAAAGTGAGGGTAGATTTTTCTCGAATTCGACGTCGATGACTACTCCGATAATTTGTTTTATGGTTCCGGTGTTCATAACATGAAAACATTAAAGCATTAAAACATGTTGAGTTAAAGCGAAATCCGTTCGCACGGGAAAACAATTTTAAATTTATTCAAGCGCCGCTGCGCCACCGATGACCTCCGCAATTTCCTTGGTGATGGCGGCTTGGCGGGCGTTGTTGAAACTGGTTTGTAGGTCTTTGATCATATCTTTGGCGGCATCGGTGGCGCTACGCATGGCGACCATGCGCGCGCTGTGTTCGGAGGCATCGGATTCGAGGACTGCTTGGTAGAGCTGCATTTCGATCAGGCGTGGCAACAAGACCTTTAGAGCTTCGTCGGCGTTTGGTTCAAATTTTAATCTATAACCACTACTTATTTTTTTTATAGCAGCTTGATTTGTTTGATCGGTAAATTGTTTCAATTTTTGAGCTGAAAGTGGTAACAATTCTTTTATTTTGGGCACTTGCTGTAGGGCGGAAATAAAATCGGTATAGGCAACGGCAATCAGATCGTATTTTTCAGCGATAAATTCTTGACTCATTAGATTGGCCACCGGTAAAATTTCTTCTATTTTAGTCGTTACATCCAGTTTTTCAAATTCAGACACGATAGTGTGGCCGAAGTTTTGGTAAATTTTACGGCCTTTTTTACCGAGTAGTAATACTTCAACGTTGGCTTGGCGCTCAGTTTTGGCTTTTATGATATAGCGATTTACTTCTTGGAGCAGTTTGGAATTAAAACCACCGGCTAATCCGCGATTGCTCGTAATGAAAATAAGGGCAATTTTTTTGACCGGGCGGCGGGCCAGCAGGGGGTGGAGCTTTAGGTTGGTCTGTCCGGCTACACTTACCAGCATCTCCCAGGCGAGGTTAGCGTAGCTGCGGCTAGCGAGGGTGTTGGCGACCGCGCGGCGCATTTTGACAGCGCTAATCATCTCCATGGCTTTGGTGATTTTTTTGGTGTTGCTGATAGATTTGATGCGACGTTTGATGATTTTGGTCGAAAGGGCCATAAGGTGAACGATACACGATACACGTAGAACGATACAATCCGTGTGTCGTATTACGTGAATTTTATAATTTTATTCTTGATTTATTTCTCTTTCTAAACCATCGATAATTGACCAAATCATTTTTGCAATTTCTTCGGCCAAGGCTAAACCTTTTTTATATTCCTCTTGTGTAATCCATGATTGGCTTTGAGCAAAAAAGACCACATACTTTGTTTCTTGGGTTGATCCATGCGACGTTTCGTAAAAAGTAAGTTTTACTTTTGGTCGCCGACGAGCGTATCCTTCAACATAATTTAGCATGATGGACATCGCTGCACGTCGTAGTTGGGAGACCGTTCCATATAATTCAGATTTTGGAAATTTCTTTGTAATTTCATAACTAAATGTGACCAGTCCATGTATCTTGATTTTTAACTGCTTATGAAAAGTCCCCTCCATATTTTCACCTATTTACCACTATGTATCGTTCTACGTGTATCGTGTATCGTTATACTTTAAATTAACCAATCGCATATTTTAATTCTTTTTCAATCTCCTCATCCCAGCCGCCCTTAGCAATTTTTTCAAGTAGAGTTGTTTTGCTACGATTTAAAAATTCATGCAATTTGATTTCCCAGGTACGGATTTCTTTGACAGCGACATCATTGGCATAACCATTGTTCACTGCGTACATAATAGCTACTTGGTTGGCAACCGGCATGGGTTGGAATTGTGGTTGCTTCAAGATTTCTACCAGGCGCTGTCCGAGATCAATTTGTTTTTTGGTTTCGGGGTCGAGATCGCTGGCGAATTGGGCGAAGGCTTCGAGCTCACGGAATTGGGCCATGTTTAGTTTCATTTTACCGGCGACTTTTTTTACCGGTTTGATCTGGGCAGTAGAACCCACGCGCGATACGGAAATACCGACGTTTAAGGCTGGGCGAATACCGCGGAAGAATAGGTCGCTCTCTAGGAAGATCTGGCCATCGGTGATGGAGATGACGTTGGTTGGGATATAAGCTGAGATATCGCCGGCTTGGGTTTCGATGATAGGCAGGGCGGTGATAGAACCTCCGCCGGCTTCTTTGTTGCGGCGGCAAGCACGTTCGAGCAAGCGAGAGTGCAAATAAAAAACGTCGCCAGGGTAGGCTTCGCGACCGGGTGGGCGGCGGAGCAAGAGCGATATTTCGCGATAGGCCCAGGCTTGTTTGGATAAATCATCGTAAATGATTAAGACGTCTTTGCCTTTGTCCATGAAAAATTCGGCGATGGCGACTCCGGCATAGGGGGCGATATAGAGTAAGGAGGCTGGGTCGGAGGCTCCGGCGCTGACGACGATGGTGTAATCCATGGCTCCCGCTTCTTTGAGTTTAGCGACGATGCGAGCTACCTTGGATTCTTTTTGTCCAACAGCCACATAGACACAGATCATGTCCTGACCTTTTTGATTGATGATGGTGTCAATGGCCACGGCGGTTTTGCCGGTCTGGCGGTCGCCGATAATCAGCTCGCGTTGGCCACGACCGATGGGGATCATGGCGTCGATGGCTTTAATACCCGTTTGTACTGGTTGCGTGACTGGTTCCCGGCTCATGACACCGGGAGCGATTTTTTCAATTGGATAAAAAGTTTTTGTGTTAATTTTTGCTCCCCCATCAATTACTTCTCCCAGCGGGTTTACGACGCGTCCAATTAATTGCTCGCTGACCGGCACGGATAAGATGCGCCCGGTGCGTTTTACGATATCCCCTTCTTTGATATGCTGGTAGCCGCCCAAGAGTACAGCTCCGACGGTTTCTTCTTCCAGGTTAAGCGCCACACCGTAGGTGTCCCCTGGAAATTCAATCATTTCATTCGATTGACATTTGGATAGGCCGCTGAGACGGGCGATACCGTCGCCGACTTCGAGTACGACGCCAATTTCTTCGACTTCCACCTGTTTTTCAAAGGAGGCTATGTTTTTTTTGAGTTCGGAGATGATGGAGTTGGTAGACATAGGGTTTGAATTTTCAATTTCTAATTTTCAATTTTCAATTAATGTTTAAAGGAATACCTTTAATCATCGTGTTTGAAAATTTAAAATTGAATCATTGAAAATTGTTTAGAAATTAAAAATTGAAAATTGAAAATTATTATATCATTAGTGTGTTCTTTAATCGTTCGAGTTGCGTCTTTAGGCTAGCATCGAAAATAGTGTCTTCGGAGCGGATGACTACTCCGCCAATCAAGCTGGGGTCGATGGTCTCGGTTACCGCAGTCTGGCCGCCAAAAATAGTGTTGATCTGTTTTTTGGTATCAGTGGACAGCGGATTGGCGCTGGAGAGAGAGAGGAAAACGGCCCCCTCTTTTTTGGCTGAGTATTTTTCAAATTCGGCCAGGATTTTGGGCAGTTGCGCTAAGGCGTTTTTGCGGCGTAGGAGGGCGACAAAAGTTGGTACTAGTTCGGCATTGTCCGGGGCGGACTGGCTTACTTCATAAAGCGCGCGCGCGTAATTTTTGGCGTTATTTTTTTTCATAAGGAATCTGTTTCACCAGGGCTTCGGTATTTTTTTTATCAGCGGCGGGAGTGAGTTTGTCGGATAGGACTTTTTCCAAAGCGAGTATAATCAAATTGGCGCTTTCTTTCTTAACAGCAATCATCATGTCGTCTTTTTCGATGGCGAGACTGTGTTTGGCTTGTTCGATAAGCAATTCGATATCTTGTTTGGCTTTGGTTTTCAGGGAAGCCCCTACTGCATCAGCATCGGCGGTGGCTTTTTCTATGATTTTATTGGATTCAACTTTAGCTTGGTCGATGCGTTCCTGGTATTCGCGTTCGCTCTTGGTCATTTTTTCTTGGATTTTTTGGGCGTTATCCAGGCTTTCATCGATCATTTTTTGGCGTTCGGCCATTTTTTTGGTGAGCGGTTTTAGGATAATAAACCACACGACCGCTATCACGATCAAGAAATTTATTAGTTGAAAAGCAAAAAGCGATGGGTTGATCCCAAGCGAGGCCAGTACTCCCCCGTCCGCTGT
>CAZXIF010000038.1:0-2928 GCA_964640395.1 uncultured Gammaproteobacteria bacterium
CTATGAGCGATCACGAGCTCGAGCAAAGTATTGAAAACATCGCCGTCTGCGCTCGGGTATCGCCCGAGCACAAACTGCGCGTGGTAGAGGCTTTGCAACGTCGTGGCCATATTGTGGCTGTGACTGGTGATGGCGTCAACGACGCTCCGGCCATCAAGAAAGCTAATATTGGCATTGCCATGGGTATTACTGGCACTGATGTTTCTCGAGAAGCAGCGGCCATGATATTGACCGATGATAACTTTGTCTCCATTGTTGCCGCGGTGGAGGAAGGGCGTATTATCTTTGGCAATATAAAAAAATATCTCATGTTTTTACTCTCATCAAACATCGGCGAAATCGGACTGATGGCGGTAACGTCGATCTTCGGGCTGCCTCTGCCGCTTTCGGCAGTCCAGATTCTGTACGCGAACCTCGCCACCGATGGATTACCCGCTTTAGCACTCGCCGTGGATCCGCCCGAGGCGAATGTGATGCGACGTTCCCCGCGCAAATTGAATGGCGGGATTTTCAATCGCTCCGTTGTTACTCTGATGGTCACTGGCGGGATATGGTCGACACTCGTCAATGTCGGTCTGTTTGTCTGGGCTTTGCGGTCTGGTCGGGGTTTGATCGCGAGTATGACAATGGTATTTGTCTCGCTGGTGCTCATTCAATTTTTCAAGGCATACAGTTTCCGTTCGGATCACTATTCGGTATTGCGCCGGCCATTTGCCAACCGGTGGCTCAACCGCGCTATTGCGTGGGAGCTGCTTCTCTTGGCGCTCGTCATCTATGTGCCTTTTCTTCAGACGCCGTTTAAGACCGTGGCGTTATCGTACGCTGATTGGGCAATAGTCGCGGGCGCGGCAGCAACGGTGGTGCCGACATTGGAAATTACGAAAAGACTGTTACGCGGACGACCAGCCAGCAATGAAAACGCCAAAAATTCTTTGCCCCACGACGTTGGATCTCTCGAAACGGCTCGTTATTGTCCCGACCGCCGCTTCCATCGGTCTTGATGAGGAAATAAGAAAATTCTTTTATCGCAGAACAATTTCATAGCATATGATCCTTGCCTATCTTTTATTGCCAATCGGTTTTGCCCTCCTGATCAAGGGAGCTGATCTCCTGGTTGACGGCGCTTCTTCGCTGGCCAAGAGATTTGGTGTCTCAGCGTTGGTTATTGGTCTCACGATCGTGGCATTCGGCACTTCAGCGCCGGAACTCATGGTTAATATTTTTGCGAGCATCAAGGGAAACACGGATATCGCCATCGGCAACATTTTAGGGAGCAACATCGCCAACATCCTGCTTATCTTAGGGATTTCCGCCGTCATCTTTCCTTTAGCGGTTAAGAAAGGGACCGTCTGGAAGGAAATACCCTTGAGTTTGCTCGCGGCCCTCGTGATGGCCGTGATGGCGAATGACGCGCTGCTCGATGGCGGAAGTTTCTCCGGACTCACGCGCATTGATGGTATGGTGTTCATTGCCTTCTTTATTATTTTTCTCTACTACATCTTCGGCATTAGCCGCGTGCAAGCGGCTGATGCGTCTGAGGTTACCATGCACCGCCATTCTTTGCCGCGCGCCTGCCTGATGGTTGGTCTTGGGCTTGCAGGATTATTAATCGGAGGTAAATGGATTGTTGATGCGGCCGTGGCTTTGGCAACAGCGCTTGGCGTCAGTGAGGCTCTGATTGGGCTTACGGTCGTGGCGGTGGGAACATCGTTGCCGGAACTGGCAACCTCCGCGGTCGCGGCGTATAAAAAAGATGTTGATATTGCAGTGGGAAATATTGTCGGGTCCAATATCTTTAATATCTTTTGGATTTTGGGCGTCAGCGCCATCATCAATCCCTTGCCGTTTCCTGCATTATTGATGCGGGATGTTTTGGTAACGGTCATCGCCACCGGGTTGTTATTTGTCACGATGTTTATTGGCAAGCGGCACATACTTGAACGATGGCAGGGAGCTGGCTTCATCGCGCTCTATGCCGGTTATGTTGTTTATGTAGTCTTTCGCGGCTAATATTATGATTATGAAAAAAACTTTTTCAAGAGTTTTACCTCTCATACTTTTGGCGGCTGTTATTGGCCCAACGGTTTCGGCTTCAGTGGGCGAAGGCATCAATAATTACGCCGTCACCTTTTTATTTATCGCCGTTATTTTGCTGGTAGCTAAATTTTCCAGTTTAGTTGAGCGTATTGGTCAACCGGCGGTATTGGGAGAACTGGTCATCGGTGTAATTTTGGGAAATCTGATACTCTTGGGCATTCACCTTTTTGAACCAATTAAAAAAGACCCCATGATAGCCTTTCTCTCGGAGTTGGGCGTGGTGATTTTACTCTTCCAGATCGGTCTGGAATCAAACATCCAAAAAATGAAAGCGGTCGGTTTTCGGGCGTTGCTCGTCGCCTGTGTGGGCGTGGTCGCGCCTTTTGTTTTGGGAACGTACCTCGTGGGTCCGTGGTTAATGCCGGGACTTAGTTTTACCACTTATCTTTTTATTGGCGCGATCTTAACGGCCACTTCCGTGGGTATTACGGCGCGCGTTTTCCGGGATCTGGGAAAAATCCAAACAGCGGAGGCTCAGATTGTTTTGGGGGCAGCCGTGATCGATGATGTTTTAGGTCTTATCATTTTGGCCGTGGTATCGGCCATTGCCACCGTCGGCGGAGTAGGCATTGGTTTGATTACCTGGATTACCGCCAAGGCGATTTTATTTTTAGTTGGGTCAATTATTATCGGTCAAATAGTCGCGCCATGGTTGGGCAAATTTTTCGCTACAATTCATACCGGTACGGGAATGAAATTTACGTTAGCCCTTTCTTTTGGTTTGATGTTCGCTTTTCTGGCGCAAAAAATCGGACTCGCTCCTATCGTCGGCGCTTTTGCCGCGGGGTTGGTTTTGGATCCGGTTCATTTTCGATATTTTAAGGATCCCGA
>CAZXIF010000039.1:0-8311 GCA_964640395.1 uncultured Gammaproteobacteria bacterium
CACCTGATTGGTGCGCTGCATCATCTTAAGAATGCAACGGTCGATGACATCATTCAGCGTGTTATTTTATACTACGATTCAGTTCTCCGAGAATTCCATAAACCGGAAGCTTTTATCGATCACATTACGACTGATCGTGAATTCCCCGACATCAACCAGCGCGTCAACATGAAAGAATTGGCGGATAAGAAGCGCCTACTTATTGCTGATGGTATGGGTCTTGGGAAAAGCGCTTCTGTTATCATGGCCAAGGAACAATTTAAAAAAGAAAAACAAGAACGACTTGAAGGAGGGTATACAGGACACTGTGCCTTAGTTGTAGCCCCAAGCAATGTGCTCTCTACGTGGGAGAGGTATCTATCTGAAGAAAATCCAGATAATCCTAAAGAAGGCGGATATTTTAAGCAAGGCGAGGCGCCACGAATCTTAAGAGTGGAGAATGCCGACAATCTTAACAGTATTTCAGCCAGCGATTATGACTACATTATCATTTCTCAAGAACGATTAGGAGAAAACGGCTATACTGATAAACTTTTGGCAATTGATTATGATATGCTCATTGCCGATGAGGTTCATAAATTAAAGCGTGTCGAAGGCGCTCGCGCGCCGGAACTATTGCGCTTGGCGGAAAAGATCAAGGGGCCAGACAAGCACTTGGCCCTGCTTTCCGGCACTCCAATTCCCAATAAAATCGAGGACATGGCGTTGCTCTTAAAGCTGCTTTATCCTGAGCGCTTTGCTGCTAGTAATAGCAAAGAGTTAGTGGTCCAAATAATCTGTGGAGATATTATAGATTTGCGCTCACTCCTATTGCCGCGCATGCAAATGAAAGACTTGGAAGAAGGCGTTGAGATGCCGCCGCTCACCGAACGCGTTACGAAAATCGAGCTTAGCCAATTAGAAAAAGATATATACGAAGTGTTGCTAGAGGAAGATGAATTGACAGCCTCAGATAAGATGCGAATCTTGCGGCAATTTTTGCTTAATCCAGAATTAGTTGATTCAACGCCGGGTATTGAAAGCGCCAAGATTGGTCAATTATCTACGGACTTGCAAGCTGCCTTTACTCAGCATGATAAAGTTGTAGTCTTTGTAAATGATTATATCGAAGGTGTTATTCGCGGAGAAACTTCGATACTCGACAAGCTAAATCTACCACCAGATACCACGGTTCATGCCGTGCATGGCGACGTCAATCAAACAGAGCGAACTCGTATCCAAAGAGAGTTGCGCGAATCCGCAGGTAAGGTGTTATTGGTTGTTAGTGGTCAAACTGCCGATGTTGGCGTTGATTACTCTGGAGCACAGCGAGTCTTTTTCTACAATGAACCATGGACGGAATATCAACGTCGCCAAGAATTGGCGCGAGTGTATCGTCCAGGCTTAGAAGAAGCCTTGGAGAGCGACACTTTGATTGTTAAAGGAACCATCGAAGAAGGTATTCATGAATATATCAGGCGTAAATATATAGCAGTCGAGAAATTATTGCGCGGTGTACCGATTACTGAACTCGAACAGCGCCTGCTTGAAAAAGATGAAAAGAGCAAAGAGCCAGATTTATCCGTTAATCCGGAGTTGGCTGAATATTATTTTTCATCCTGGGACAAAATGATGAAGATATTTAGTTATGTTAAAGATATTGGTCAGGAAGATTTCATGAAGTTTTTGGAACGATATGGCGGTGATTATGCCGAAGGATATGTTGATTTGGGGAATAGGAGCTACCAGGCAAATGCCAATCGAGTAACCGGGACTCTTATCGCGGAGATGGCTCGGCACAAAGGTAAAGAACCGAAAGATTTACGAATTATAGATTTGGCATCCGGCCCAGAGATGCTCCGTCGCCATATTGGTGAAGAATATCGTGACCGGGTTTTTAGCATGGACATTAATCGTGAACATTTCGCTAGGCAAAAAGATGATGTTGGAGATAAACGAGTGATGGGCAGTATGCTCCAGCTACCAGTTGCCGATAGTAGCTTTGATTTTGTCAACCTATCATTGGCCCTTCACTACTTGAGTTTTGCTCCCAGTAAAGATAAATATGAAAGACTGCGGGCGTTAACTGAAATCAGCCGAGTTTTAAACCTAGGCGGCAGAGCGGTTATCAATATTATTTATAGTCTAGAATCAAAAGACTTTGAACAGTTTAAAGCGCTGGCCTATGATGTTGGTTTAGAGGTGGTTGAAGAATATACCGGTGAAGTGAGCGCTGGAAATAATTATAAATCGCGAGTCATAACTCTTGAAAAGGTTAAAGTACTTTCTTCAGACGTTTACGTCGAAGAATTAAGTGACCAACTGGGCAAAGACAAACGTGAAGGGCTTAAATTTAGACAAACCAGTGATAAGGTTAAAGATTCTCGAAAGATCCTTACGAGTTTTCAGTTAGGTGATAAAAATTTTGACGTTAATTTCAATAACCGCGATAAAGAATTATACCAGGAAGAACAACAGCTGTTGGCACAAGGCGAAGGATTAAAAAGGCAGTTTTTAAATATTAAAAGCATTCCTGCCCCGACTATTATTGAAAATGGCTTTATCCGTATTCGCATCGGAGAAAAATATATTTTATTCAAGAAGCTTACGAAGGGGTCGGGGGTGGTGATCGTGAAATAAAATTTCTAGTATTTTCACATATGAGAAAAATATACTCAATTGCTAAATTAAATAGGATATAATACCGCCGTAGCTACCTAAAATTATGGCTAAAATTAGATAAAATAATATATTCTTACTTTTAGTCACCCTGGCGGGTGATCACCCGAGTTAAGACTTTTAGGAGAGGGTGACAAAATCCTGTTTAGAAAGGCGAAGGGGTATAGAACGTGAAAACAATCCTGAAAGCAAATATTGTAGACCATAAACTGGCCTACCTTGAGGCGCGCCGGCGCGCCCAAAAATTTTAAATTTCCTTGTTTGTGGAACGATGGGGATTCGAACCCCAGACCCTCGCGTTGCAAACGCGATGCTCTACCAGCTGAGCTATCGGCCCTAAATCTTGTTAATGTGACACGTTAGGCGGCAGCAAATAACCTATAAGTACAGGAATTTTGTGAAGTATTCGCGGTAGCGTAGTCAAACGGTCATTTTTACAAAATTAGATTTTCGCTGTAGTTAGCTGTAAAATTGGGTAAATTTACTCAAAAGTCTCGGGATCCAGAGACTTTAACCCATTTTATGCCCAAAAAAAGAAACTTTTTCGGTGCCAACTTTGTTTTCAGCACCAAGCGGTCAAGCAGGGGGTGAGACGTGAACAGCAAAAATTTTTCTGTCAGGCGTGTAAAAAATATTTCGGTCGATCGCTGACGTCAGGTAAGAAAGTTGCCGTTGGCCATATTGTCACCGATCACTTGGAAGGTTTGTCCTAGCGTCGTCTGGAAGGCAGACACGGGACCACCAAAAAGAAATTATGTTCCCTGGTCAACGACTCCGTCGGCAATTTCCAGGATAATTGGCAAGTGACCGAATATTTTTTTAAGACGCTCACCTACTCCGGCAACCACGTCCTTGATGGCAAATATATTCCCGTCAAAGAGGTGGTGGTCGAAAGAGGGATCCCCGGTAAAATTCCCCGTTCCAGAAAACGGCGCCAGGTGCTTCGGGGCATGGTGTTGGCCTGGGGCGCTGACTACGATAATCATGATATCCCCCATCGGACGGATCTATTCCCCAGGGCCTCGCCGTACAGTTCGCCAATGAAATTGCCGAACTGGAATTTGTCTACGAATTACTCTTGGATTTTTACGCCGGTCTACAAGGAATCATTAACTCCGAAAATCTGGCGCTGGTCACGGAGCGCATGGCCTCAATGGCCAATTATTTTTTGCCCAAACGATTAGGCATGAATTTCCCGAGAGCGCAGCTACGACTGGTAAAAAACATTTGGCTTGATTTCAAAGAGCGGGAACCGTATTTATTCAACCACCTCAAGTTTCCTAATCTCCACATTCCTCATATCACCAATTTGATGGAAGGTTACAACTCACAGTTGGAATCAAGGCTGGGATCAATTCGGGGCTTGGAAACAACCCTCACCGGCCAAAACTACCTCAATGCCTGGATCATCAAACGCCGCTTTACTACCTTCACTGATTGTAAAATTCCTTTCAAACACTGGAACGGAAAGACGCCGCTGGAATGCGCTGGGGCTGACTTAACAAATATCAAAGACTGGATGAAAACGTTCCGTAAAAAGATTGTCAAAAAACAGGAATAAAAAATGACCGTTTGACTACGCTACCTGCCTATTAAGTAGGTTTTCCGCCCAAGGCGGATCCGCCTTGGGCGGAAAATCTAAGGAGAATGTCGGGACGACGTTTTATTTTTCGTTGCCGAGGAAATAATGTTGATATTAAGAGGAAAATAAGACGCTACACTACTAGCGAGGGATGGTTGACGGTGGTAGTTTTTCTTGGTATGCTGGTGAATAATTAAGGAATGGAGCGGAACTGCTTCCTCCCCACACCCCTCCTCGCGAAAATCAGGCTTGAGAGATGAAATAGGTACGAGCCTGGTTGTATAACCGCACGACGAAGTCCATAAAGTCGAAAGTCCGTAAAGTTAATAAAGCACGGACACTCTTTACGGATTTTAAACACTTTTGACTTTATAAACTAACTATCATATGCCTCGAGATTTAAGCAGGGAAAACGCTCCGGTCGGAGACATCGTGTACGAATGGGAAGTCAATGAGTACGAGAAGTATGAGCATACCCCGCGCTGGTATTTAGGCATGATTGGGACCGCGCTCGCTTTGCTGGGCTTTTCTTTGCTCACCGGCAACTACCTGTTCGCCTTGGTTATCATCTTGTTTTCCATCGTCATCTATCTTCATGAGGCGCAAGAGCCTATTGTCGTGCCCTTTACAATTACCACGACCGGTATTATACTGGGCCGAAAGTTTTATCGGTATAGTGAGCTCAAGGAATTCTGGATTATTTACGAACCCGGCCAGGTAAAAAATATCTATTTTAGCCTAAGCAGCGCCATTAAACATCGACTACAAGTACCACTCCTCGACAATGACCCCGTAACGATTCGGGATCATTTAAAAAAATATGTATCAGAAAACCTAGCCGAAGAAGAAGAGCCACTCAGCGACCGCCTGGCGCGGGTATTGCAACTCCACTAATTCAATGATATAACCAGTTGGTCGTAAAGACAGCTACGCTTTACGGACTTTTGACTTTGGATTTTTAACTAATCATTGCACCCATCGTTCAACGGATAGGACATTGGCCTGCGAAGCCGAAAATTTAGGTTCGATTCCTAATGGGTGCACAAATCTGGAATCTCTCTCATTTTCAAAAACAGTGAGAACGGTTTTTTCGTTTGCACAGCGACACTACGGTCCGTGAGCACGAGGTTCGATGAGACGGTCTGCACCAGCTGTCGCCGCCGCTCGGCATCGCCCTCGCGGAACACCGTCGCCGCATGGTTGACAAACGTTATGGCCTTGAGCACGGGTTCGATGAGTCGTTCCTGATCTTCGAGGGCACGTAGTTGTTCTTCTAGGCCGCGTTGCGCGGCCATGAGCCGCTCGCGGTCGGTAACACAGAGGAATACACCGGCAAAAAACAAAAAATTCTCACTCAAAAAGTGGAGTTGCAAGAGAAAATCAAGGAAATTTCAGACCGAGGCAACTCGTGGCTCGGACCCGCCAGGGATTTTATTATTTCCCTTAACCAAGCCAATAAATTACTCGAATCGGATAACTACGACGAAATGACGCCGTTTCTTAAAAATATCGGCTCGCACCACCAGTTACACAACCGCCAGTACGTTTTTTTGTGGCAGCCCCCGTATAATTTAGTTGTTGGCGCACCGCGCCCACTTGTAATTTCCCGAATTGTAGACGTAACGGGTCTAGGATGGAACACACTAACCAGCACAATCAGCCAGTGGATTGTTGTTTTTTCTAGCCCACAGTTAAGTTATGCCTAAAAAACAGCCCTAAATCAACAAAAAATAATCTAATGGCACCTTAACCACCCTGGCGTCTTCGAGCAGCGTCAAGGAATTTTTACAGATAACTATTCCATACTGAGCCGATGCTACTTTTTTCATCGTGCTGCGCACCTGCGTACCTAGTTTTTCGCCCGTGCCAACTTCTATGGGAATAATATTTTTCTTGGCAATCGTCAGAATAAAATCCGCTCCGGCCTTGGAACTATCATGGTTCAGCGCACCCCTGCTATTCGCCACGAATTCTCGATACAGTGTCATAGCCACAATATCCTCCAGCAGACGCCCCTTTTGCCCGGCAAAAATTTGTTCACTACCGGCAACCGATAAGAAAGCCGAGCGCATAGCCGACGACATAAAGAAATACTTTGATGGTTTCCTCACTTTTTTAAAGTTTGAACCATACGGTGCTACCCGGATCAGTAATTCAGCATGTTCCAAAACTTCCAGAATAGCCGACACCGTATTAACACTCGTTTCTAAAAGTGTACTCAATTTTTGCACGCTCACCACCTCGGACTCAGCTAGTAAAAACAGCACTCTCTTAATATGACCAATTGTTTTGGTGTCAAACCGACTCAGGCTAGCCACGTCTTGATTGATTACCTTATCGAGCAGCAGCGTTATCGTCTGATATACACGTGTTTCGTCTTTGATACGGATGGCAAACGGTAAGGTGCCAATCTTCAAATACTCATCAACCCAATGGCGATCAACTGATGACCAAAATTGGTTAACGCTTTGTTCGCAGCCCTTCAGTTTTTGGTATGCTTCCACCGCTGACGACGCATCAAATAGACCGTCAGTAATAGTCTTTTTCAAATCACTCGGCGGAACTATGCCTTCTTTAATCATTAAGAATTCACCAAAGCTCGTCGGAAATAGTTTCTCAAAAATAGCCCGTCGAACCACATCCGGGTTGGTTTGCAACGAAACGGCCGACGACCCACTACACGCCACAAATACCCGAGTAGAACGGTCATACACTGATTTTAAGACAGATGCCCACTTGGGATCATATTGGGCTTCGTCGATAAAAATGAATAGTGGTTTAGTCAATTTTTCAAAACTCTCACCAATAATATCTTCATAGGCCACTAAAACATCCTTAAGCGACGAACCTAGTACGTTTACCACATCATCTAGGGAAATATACAACATTCGACGTTCACCAGCCTCTTGGTAGTGTTTTAAGAACAATTGGGCTAGGATGGTGGTTTTACCAACCCCACGCAAGCCAGGGATAATCACCCAACGATCACGGGCACTGGGATTATGTAAAAAATCAGCCACATAGCCCTCGATTTTAGCGTAGGCAGTCCGTTCGGGATATTTCTTACCCCGTTCATCTTCCGTATAGGATTTGAGGCGAAAGGGAGCCTGAACCAACTGATTCTGTAGGTAGTTAAGAAGTTCAGTTTTGTCCATAGATTTGTATATCAACTAAATAACAGTGTAAAAGTATTTACTATAATACTCCAGTGATATAGTAGAGTCAAGAGGAGTGTATTTGGCTAAGGTAAAGGTATTTTATGGATAATTACTTGTTAGGATTATTTTTGTAGGTCAAACCAAGTGTCAGGGGGTAATGTAGGTAGACGGGAGTGTGCATTTGTGCGATAATATCTCTTGAAGTAGGGGTGCAGCTCCAAGGTATGTTCGTGATCTGGGGCGAGTTGCACCCATGAAGTAGTAACTATCGTGGGCCGCCCCCCTAACTCTCTATCTATATGACCAATATAAATTTTCATCAAAAGGTCGTTATTTTGAACGATAAGAATGAACTCCTCGCATTATTAGCATCCTACAAGGGCTTGCGGTGGGATCTCCCTGGTGGTGCCGTAGAACTCCCAGAATTACACGAGGATGCCCTAAGGAGAGAAGTCGCGGAAGAGGCTGGCATTGAGATCGGCAACATCGTACCCGTCGAAGTTGAGACAGGGTACAACAGCGATGAGGATTGTTACGTGATTTTCATTGGCTATCAATGTCGATATGCTGGCGGTAAGATTCGTCTAAGCGATGAACATTCTCAATATAAATGGATGACTCAAGATGAGTTCTTAGCAATGAATGCCATACCCTACTTGAAAGATTTGGTGCGCAAGTGGGCAAAGCCGGCCAACCGTGGTCGTCTCGCTGCTGAGCGTGATCGCGAAGGTTGATGGCGCTCTGGTCACGGAAAATGAGGGACGGCCGAGGGCCCGCAGGTGGTGCTCAGCCGGCGGGTGGGTCAGAAGATCTCCAACCACTGCGTCACCGTCGGCTTCAAGGTGTTCCACCCAAGTCCAGGATGTCGCACGACATAAAATTCCCGCTGTGATTAATCACAGCGGGAATTTTA
>CAZXIF010000040.1:0-9346 GCA_964640395.1 uncultured Gammaproteobacteria bacterium
AAAATCGCCCCCGCTCTTTTGCACAATGGGTCGCGGTTCCCGCTGCTGTACGAGTCGCGCGAGCGACATCGCACAACAGCGGCTATACAACATGTCCAGCCAATCCTGCGAAGGATCGTCCGGCCACGTTGCATAGCCGCGCGCCATTATGTGAAATCGAATTGATTCCTCCTGCCTATATAACTTAACCCTCATTTATGAAAAAAATCTTTATTACCGGAACTTTTCGAATTGATTGGAACAAAGATTATAATCCAAAACTTGCGGCAGCACTCGAAATGAAAGGGTTTAAATGCTATCTTCCGCAACGCGATACTGAACAAAGGGGAAATAGAAAAAGTACCTTCGAGCAAAATACTCAAGGCGTCAAAAATGCAGACATACTGCTTGCAATCGGTGCTAACTCTCAAACCGCAAACTGGGGATTTGAAATTGGTCTGGCCTATGCATTTGGCAAACCAGTAATCATCATCACCGACAAAAGAAATGAAGTTAATTTAATGACCGAAGGCGCAGCAACTCGAATCTTTGTTCCCGAAAACATCAATGACATAAATGGTTACATTGATAATCTTGTGGACGGAATCAATTCGACTATCACATAACAGCGCCTAACCGGTTCGCCTGCGGGCTCACTCAAATTTTTTGCCGTGTTGGAGCACTTCGTGCTAAATTTTAACACGGCAAAAAACTTCGGTTAGGCGCGGACGTTATAGCCAATGCTTAAAGACGACAGTACTTCGTGGACAGCAACTTAAAATCTTGACAGCGCTTAAAGACAAACCAATATGGACAACAAAAACATTTTAATTTCAGGAGCAGGAATAGCTGGACTGACTTTGGCTTACTGGCTGAAAAAATATGGATTCAATCCCACCATCGTTGAAAATTCACCTAAACTTAGAGAAGGTGGTTATGTAATTGACTTTTTTGGTAAAGGTTTTGATGTGGCGGAAAAAATGGGAATCGTTTCTGACATTGAAACGGTTGATATTAAAATTCCTGAAATAACTTTCGTTGACAAAAATAGTAAAAGAAAAGGCGGACTCAATGCTTTTCAACTCAGAAGACTAATGCATAACAGAGCATACAGTCTGCTTCGGAGTGACTTATCAAATGTAATATACAAGCATCTTGACAAAGACATTGAATTTATTTTCGGAGATTCGATAAGCAAGATAGAACAAAATGCCACCGAGACAACTATAACGTTTAATAGTGGCAAAATTCGCTCCTTTGATTTAGTAGTTGGTGCAGACGGATTACATTCTAATGTGCGGACTTTGATATTCGGGAACGAATTACAGTTTGAAAAGTATTATGGGTATTATACTTCCTCTTTTACAATTGAAAATTACCTACAAAACGATAATCTATTTTTAAGCTATAATGTTCCCGGCAAACAAGCAGCTATCTATTCACTGAAGGAAAATAAATTAGCAACATTTTTTCTTTTCACATCACTTAAAAAAATATCATACGCTCATCATGACATTGAAGCACAAAAACAAATTCTAAGAAATGAGTTTATTGCTTTAGAGTGGGAGTGCCCTTCATTGCTGTCAAAATTAGACACAGCATCTGACTTTTATTTTGATTCGGTAAGTCAGATAAAAATGAATCATTGGTCTAAAGACAGAGTGACATTAGTGGGTGACGCTTGTGCTTGTCCTTCATTATTATCGGGACAAGGTTCTACTCTTGCAATGGTTGCTTCTTATGTTTTGGCAGGGGAACTAAAAGAGGCACAAGGAAATTACAAATCAGCTTTTATCAATTACGAAAATATCTTTAAGCCATTCATAGACAATAAACAAAAAATTGCACAAAATTTTGCAGGGAATTTAGTTCCTAAAAGTAAATTTGGAATATGGACACGAAACACTTTTACAAATTTGATGTTCTTACCTGTAATTTCTAAATGGCTTGTTAAACGATTTATGACAGACAAAATAAAACTTAAAGAATATTAATGGACGGGAAACTCCACGACAGACAAGGGCGAGAAAGCACTGGCTATAACAGCACCTACAAGAAAAATAAAATTTTTACACTTTTTGTTTTTTGTGATTGGTGCTTGGCGCGGGGGGGGGCGACGAGCGAGCGAATTGAGGGGGAATTGGGTCAAATTGTTGGTAATTACTTTAAAGATGAAATTTTAATCAAAAATGGCTTTAGCGATTGGCTAGAAGCATTTTTGTATTTAAAAACAAAAACAACTAACACGCCTTTGGTTTTGGCGATAGACGAATATTGTCAACGAAGTTGGGCTGGACAAGGCCACCGCGAACAAGTATCTTTCCGTGCTGATCAACTTGCGTTTGGTGGAGCGCGAAGTGCCAATAACCGAAGATAAGCCCGACAAATCGCTCCGGTGTTTGTATAAAATTTCCGATAACTTTTTAGTTTTTTGGTTTCAATATATTTTTCCCTACAAAAGCTACCTGGAAATGGACAACTACGACTATGTGCTGGAAAAAATGTTTAGTGGCTTAAAATATGACGATAACGTAAATTCCGGTTTTAAAAGCATTGCCGCGCAGGTTTACGAACCTGTCGCGGTTGAGTTGTTAACCACCTGGCAGGAAAAGATTTTTGCGTTTGTTACCCACTGGCTTACTAACAGGCCAAAGAAAAGTAAATTACTTAGTTATTCCCACATACCCGCTAACCTCAATCTCCCTTGCCAAATCCTTTCCTCCCGACTTTACAATTTTTCCTTCCTTCATAATATGCACAAAATCCGGCTCCACATATTCCAAAATCCGATTATAATGCGTAATCAACAGTACCCCCGTGTCTTTGGTCCGAAAACGATTGATACCAGCCGCCACGATTCTGAGAGCGTCCACGTCCAAGCCTGAGTCTGTTTCATCCAGAATCGCGTACCGCGGTTGCAATAGTAATAGTTGTAAAATTTCCAGCCGTTTCTTTTCACCACCAGAAAATCCCTTATTCAAATGTCGCCCGGCGAAAGCATGGTCGATCGACAACTCATCCATCATCGCCAATAATTCCTTGTGAAAGGCTAAGATAGATACCGGCGCGCCTCGGGCGGCCCCTACCGCCAGACGCAAAAAGTTTGCAATACTTACCCCGGCAATCTCTGGCGGATATTGTGGTGACAAAAAGAGTCCGGCCCGTGCTTTTTTATCAGGGGATAGAGCAGTGATATTAGTACCATCAATAGTCATCGTACCCGCGGTTACGGAATATTTAGGATGACCCATGAGAGCGTTCGCCAAAGTCGATTTGCCCGAGCCATTCGGCCCCATGATGGCGTGAACCGTGCCGGGCTCAATCGTTAGGCTCAGCTTATTAATAATCTGCTTGCTGTCCACCGACACTCTTAAATCAGAAATAGTTAAGCTCATAAAGATATCATTTTTTTAAGGGCTGTTAAGGCAAGGCTGGCGCAGCGCTGTCTGGTGGGGTTCAAATTAGCCAGGCCAAGCAAGTTGGTGACATCATTAAGTGTCATCACCATAATTTCTTGTTTGGTTTTTCCTTTTACTGCTTCGGTTATCAGTGAAGTCGCTGTTTGTGAAATCACGCAGCCATCGCTCTTCCATCCAATCAAAGAAATTGTATCAGTATCGCCCCATTTCACATACAAGGTAAGTTCTTCTCCGCATAGTGGATTATGTTCAGTTCTCTCAATATCAAAAACGTCCGGCACCGTTTTGTTCAAGGGATTTCGTGATAACTCGAGTAATACCTCGTGGTATAGTGAGTCCATAACTAGCGTTTAAATACTTTTTTAACCTCTTCAATACCCGCGATCAGCCGGTCCACATCGTCAGTCGTATTATAGATCCCAAACGATGCTCGTACCGTCCCCGGCACATCCATATATTTCATCAGCGGCTTCGCGCAATGATGCCCAGCTCGCACCGCTACACCCCCTTGACCCAGGATCTGCGCCACATCATGCGGGTGCGCTCCCGGCACCAGAAACGATACAATGCTGCCTCGCGCTTGTCCGGCCCCCGGGCCGATGACGATACAGTCAGAGGGTAGGTTGGTCAGGAGGTGGTTGGTCAATTCCTGTTCCTGCTTTTGAATAGTTTCAAATCCAATCTCAGTAATAAATCGTATGGCAGCGCGGAGTCCAATCACTCCGGCGATATTCTGTGTGCCCGCCTCAAATTTCCAGGGCGAGGGCGCCCACGACGCAGTCGTATAGTTTACATCTTCCACCATCTCGCCGCCAAAATACCATGGCTCCATAGCTTCCAGGCGATCTCGTTTGCCATACAAAATGCCAATCCCCGTGGGGCCATACATTTTATGTCCGGAAAACACCAAGAAGTCACAATCCAATTGTTTGACATCGATAGGGGAGTGTCCCACCATTTGTGCCGCATCGATAACAGTGGCGGCTTCGTATTCTTGGGCAATAGTGATCAGTTCAGTGAGAGGCACCACCGTACCGAGTGCGTTCGATAGCCCCGTCATGCTCACGATTTTAGTTTGCTCGTCAATCACTTCATAGGCCGACGCCAAATCAATTTCCCCGGTTTTATTGATAGTAATAAACCGTAATTCACACCCAGTTCTCTTCGCGACTTGTTGCCACGGGATAAGGTTCGCGTGATGTTCCAGCCGAGTCAATACGATATTATCGTCCTTAGTTAATTTTCTGCTCAACTGATTCGCGAGCAAGTTTAATCCATGAGTCGTGCCGGACGTAAAAATAATTTCCTCAGTTTCCGCCCTGATAAACGTGGCCACATCTCCACGCGCTTGTTCATAGGCAGTAGTGGCTTTCTCACTCAGTTCATACAATCCCCGGTGCGTATTCGCTCGATAATTCGTATAATAATCATGCATGGAATCGATCACCACTTGAGGAGTTTGGTTCGTAGACGCATGGTCAAGATAAACCAGGGTAGGGTGGGTTTGGAAAATAGGGAAGTCAGATTTTATTTTAGTTGTGTTCATAGACAGTCACTTAAATCCTCCCTCGAGGGAGGGGAGGAGGGTGTGAGGCCGATGCGTGTCCGTCAATCCAATCAACAATTCTTTGAATAATTATTTCAATATCATTTTTAACTTCATGATCTTGAAAACGCAGAACATTTAATCCTAATTCTTCTAGGCACTCTTGTCGGGTTTGGTCATGGTCTATTTTAAAATCATGACTCCAGCCATCGATTTCAATAATTAATTTAAGTTCAGGGCAGTAGAAATCAACGATATAATCATTGATTGGGCGTTGCCGTAAAAATGTATAGTTTAATAATTGTTTGCCACGCAATCGTTTCCATAGTAACACTTCTGCTAAAGTCGAATTTTTTCTTAATTCTTGAGCATATTTTTTTAAATAAGGTTTGTAGAGATTGTGAGTTCGATCGAACATAGGTGACTATATTTAGCGACGCAGAGTCTCACACCCCCCCGTGACCCCCCTCGAGGGGGGATTTTATCCTGCCACCATTACAATGTGAATTACCCCACCGCCCCCTCCATCTCGAGCTCAATCAATTTATTCAATTCCAGCGCGTACTCGACTGGCAATGCTTTGATAATTGGCTCGATAAAACCGGAGACAACGAGGCGTATCGCTTCCTGCTCCGACAATCCACGCGATTGTAAATAAAAAATTTCTTCATCCCCAATTTTACCCACGCGCGCTTCGTGCGACACGGTCACTTCTTCATTTTTAATTTTCAATTCAGGGATCGTATTGGCTACCGCTTTTTTCCCGATCAACAGAGCGTCGCACACCATCGAAGCATTTACATTCGTAGCTTTCGGGGTGATATGGATCAATCCACGAAAGGTATTTATTCCACCATTCACCGAAATTGATTTGGAAATAATATTCGAGCTGGTATGCGGCGCCACGTGAATAGCTTTGGCTCCCGTATCCTGATTTTGTCCTGGCCCAGCAAAAGCAATGCCCAGACTATCCGATCGCGCGCCCCGCCCGCGTAAAATCGATGAGGGATAAAGCATCGTCGTACCGCTACCCATATTTCCATTCACCCATTCGATGACACCATCTTCATCCACCAACGCGCGCTTGGTATTTAAATTATACGTATCTTTTGACCAATTTTCAATTGAAGAATACCGCACCCGCGCCCCGGCATGCACAAATATTTCTACGCAGCCAGCGTGGAGAGAGCTGGTGCCATACCGAGGCGCCGAGCAGCCTTCAATATAATGCAAATTACTACCTTCATCGGCTATAATCAGGGTATGCTCGAATTGCCCACCCGAGCGGGCGTTCATCCGAAAATAAGCCTGCAAAGGCAAATCAATCGTCACATTTTTAGGCACGTAGATAAAAGTGCCGCCACTCCATACCGCCGCGTGCAACATAACAAATTTATGGTCATGAATCGGCACACATTGCGTCATGAAGTATTTTTTCACTAGAGCAGGATATTTCTCCACGGCCACATCCATGTTTTCAAAAATCACTCCCTGTTCAGACCATTGTTTTTTGAGGTTGTGGTAGACGATATCCGAATCATATTGCGCGCCCACTCCGGCCAAAGCTTTTTTCTCAGCCTCCGGAATTCCCAGGCGGTCAAAGGTTTTTTTAATATCTGCTGGTACATCCTCCCAGCTGGTGGCCGACTGTGTGTCGGGTCGGACAAAATACACGATTTTATCTAGATCAAGTTTTGACAAGTCTGGTCCCCAGCTCGGCAAGGGTTTTTCGAGGTACAATGCCAAACCCTGGAGGCGTTTTTGCAGCATCCAGTCGGGTTCGTTTTTTTGCTTAGAGATTTCTCGTACTACTTGCTCCGTGAGACCAGGTTGGCTCTTGAAACGGTTCTGTTCCGGATTAGCCGTATCATAGGGGGACCGGTCGAGCTGAGGAGCTTTAGTTTTTATTCTAGCTTTAGGCATGTTTTTTAATGATGGAGGGTTGCTACAACGGATTATTTCTGCTATACTGACGAAACTTTCCCATATTTTAGCCTATTTTTAGGCATTTTGTCAATCTATCTATGTCCCCGATTCGAACTGAACATATCGTCAGCTTGGTTAGGAAACAGTTCATTGCCTCGAACGTGCTCGAGCTACGTTTTACTCGTCCCGCCAATTGGCAGTTTAAAGCTGGTCAATTTGTGCAATTTAAAATACCCGCTCAGGATGAGTTTGTCTGGCGGAGCTACTCTATAGCCTCCGCGCCAGCCTCCAATTACCTGGATTTTTGTTTAAAAATAATTCCGGGAGGCAAGGCGTCCGAATTTTTTAATGTTTTAAGTATTGGCGATAAAGCCACTTTTAGGGGTCCGGATGGTTTTTTTGTGATTACTGAAGCGGCGGCCGCGCATAAGATATTTATTGGTACCGGCACTGGTCTGGCGCCGCTTATTAGTATCCTCAGCGACCGGGTGCCTCAAAAGATAGTAGGGGATAAGCTATCTCTGATTTTTGGCGTTCGCACTGAAAAAGATTTATTCTGGCAAGATAGACTGCAAGCGCTCGCCACCCAATCATCACAGTTTAACTATCAAACCGCCCTTTCGCGACCAGAGAATGAAGCTGGGTGGGCTGGCTTAGTTGGTCGAGTCAACGCTCATATACCAGCTATTACAGAACCTGCCGAGTACTATATCTGTGGCAGTTTAGAAATGATCAAAGATGTTCGCGCCGTTCTTTTATCTCAAAAAATACCAATGAAACATATTCATTTTGAGATTTTTTAGTTCTTTAGCAAATCTTCCTTTTGGTGGCAGTGTGGTCTTGCTAAGGCCAGAGCGTCACCAACAGGAGGTGAATCATGGAGGATCTAAAAGCGGCTCTCTTCATCTTGGGAGTACCATACTCGATCGCCTTCTATATCTTCGCGATCTATATGGCGTTCCAAGGTCCATGAAGCTGGGGCGCGCCTCTTTGTCGCATCGTCCTCGATGCGCCCCCGCTAGTGCTTTCAATGAGTTTGATAGTAGTGGGGGGGGGTAATGATAAGAGTCCGCCTATCCGGCGGTTTTTTTATCCACAGTTTTTTCAAAAGACATTGACAAAAGTCATTTTTTATGCTATGATGTAGGCGTTTTAAAGTATGCTTTGAAACAAATAGCTCTTTACAATAAGAAAATTACGAGATACAGGGTCCCCATATCGGTGAGCGACTTACAGAGAAAAATATCGAACCAGTTCGGTCTTTTTCCGTGTAAGGGAGCTCGCCCTTGGCGACTATTTCGACACCAGTCGAAATCTCTGTTCTCCCGTTTTCTTCATATCCATTGGTTTAGTTAGCCCTGTTCAGGGAAGGAATATTTGGCATGTAGAAAGATCGCGAATCGTCGCTGTTTTTCTCAATGCCAAAATTGAGCAGGTGCTCGAAAATTTTGGCGCACGTCTTCAAAAAAGGAAATAAAAATGCGGAAAATGCTCGTTGTCGCCATCCTCATTTCACTCTTTCTAGGAAAAGAGGGGCAGGCTAAATCGAAGTGTCCACTGACGCAGGTCAGTGTTCAGGCAGTCCTGACGGGGCTGTCTGGCACCCTGATTTTCAAACCTGATCCTCAAACAAAAGATGTCCATGCGGAAGGAGTCATTGATTGGGACGCCATTGGGGCGGCCTTCGAGCTCACCTTCTGCGATCGGCTGGTTGTGAAGGCAGAAGCCGCCTATGGTGGCACGACGCTGCCGTCGATGCAGATGCCGGTGACAGCCGGCGTCTTCTACAAGGCGGGGCGTTCGAGCTGGGGGTTAAACACCCTCCTCGTGTTTGACCCGCGGGCCAGCGGGCCAGCGTCATTGGCGAACCTTGTGGTTGGCCCCGGTGTAGAGGTAGAACTTACCAGAGACGTCTCTTTGGGAGTTCTGCTCGGTTACATGAGAGAGGTCCCAGCAACAGGGCACCCATTAAATGGGGTTACTATTTTTACCACCCTGTCATATCAGATATGGGGGTGGGAGCGTCGACCTCAACGCCACCACTAGAGACCGATGGACCAGCCAGGCGCCGCCACGAGTATCTTCGGATGCTCTGACGGTGACCCGGCAGTTCATACATAATTGCTAAACCATGGCAATTGCGTACGCACTAACCTGGCTTGAAAAGAATTAAAAAATCAGCGGCTCGATTCTCTTCTAAATTGAGCCAATTTCGTTTGACTATCGGCGTGATTCGTGTTAGTATCTACCAGCAGTTAAAATACCTCTGCTTTTTGAAATAAGCAGTTTTTTTATTAAACCAACTAACGAGGAGTAGGGACCAAAGAACAAAGCAATTTAATTGCTCCTTGTTCCATGCTCCTTGCTCCTTTATAGCAACTATGAAAATTCGCAACATCGCCATTATCGCCCACGTTGACCACGGCAAAACCACCCTCGTGGATGCTTTGCTGCGCCAATCCAAAACCAAGCTGGC
>CAZXIF010000041.1:0-3068 GCA_964640395.1 uncultured Gammaproteobacteria bacterium
GGTGGAGCTGCCGTTCATAATGACGTACTTTACGTTGAATTTTTGGCGGCTTTGTTCGAGTAGATAAATAACCCGGCTGAGCCAGAGCTGGTCAGCGGTCTTCGGATCGTCTTTGACACCATCCAGATTTAAATCAATATCGCCGCCATTGGTCCAGGAAATGGTATCACTCACGACATCCCAAAACACTCCATCCCACAGACCTTGGCTGAGGACATGGCTATTGACGTAATCTACTAAATAGTCAGAACAGTCATTAGCCATGTTGGTGCTTTTCTGGCCCGGCCAGTCGGACAAAATTTTGCCATGACTATCTCTGAACCAACAATTGTCGCTGATTTTAAAATCACCATACACGGCATTGGCCGGATACTGTTTCCAGTTCTCGGCATAGCTTTTGCTCACTACATAGGCCAAAATAATAATTTGCGGATTTTTGGCCCGGACTTTTTGGATGACCTCACGGCGAATGGCGCCTTGTTCGGCGCTCAAAATAAGTAAATCATTTTTAGCCAAGAGATCAATCGAGGCGTCGTCTTGCGGCAGAGTGCCGAGATAATAATTGGCTAGATGCGGAGCGGCGAGCGCGGGTTGTGGTCGAGCGTCAAACAACGCCGCAACTAAAAAAAACCCTAAAACGAAGTATTTTAGAAACTGTGGACGATGGCTGGTAGAGTTGGCGTGAGCTACAGGTGAAGCCATAGTAAATAGTCTATAGTATAGTATAAATCTATGGTATAATCTAGTTTACATACCATTAGTAAACAGGAAATAGTAGCATAAAAAACTGTCTTTGTCAAGGGTAGCAGACACTTTTTTGGCTAATACAGCGTCGTTTCCCCTCTTTATAAGGAGGGGCAGGGGGAGGTAGATCCCTTTTGACAAGATCCCTTTTGATAACGACCCCACCTCGCCTCCCCTTGAAAAGGGAAGAAATATAACTCTATGACCTCCGGCAATCGTCTCTCGGCGTGGCTCATCATTGCCCTGATCATTTTTACCATTATCAATCCGACTACTGCCGGTGATTTTGTAGCTTTCTTTGCCATTACTATTATCTTGCTCCACAAATTGTTTGGCGAATATCTGATTTTTTTATTTTTAGCGCTGCGGCCGACCCTGGACGTGTGGCGTGATTTTGTCATTATCCCCTTCAACGGCATCGCGGTGAATGTAAACGCGGTCATATCGGTACTCCTCCTCGCTTGGTCAGTTTATTTTTTAGTACAGCATCGCCAGTATTGGAAAGCTGTGCCACTCAAGTTGCCTTGGCTACTGTTTATCGCCTGGTGTCTGGTATCGTTTGTCTATAGTTTTGATCGTACGAACACAATTGTGGAAACGATAAAAATGCTGAACTTGTTTGGATTGTTTAGCGTTATTTATATTCTGAAACAGAAATATCCGGAACAGTGTCGTCTGTATCTTTATGGCGCGCTCTTACTCGCCAGCCTTATCCCATTGATGGTTGGGGTGTATCAGATAATAAGCCGCACCGGGGCCACTATTGATGGCGTGCGGAATCGTATTTTTGGGACGTTTGCCCACCCTAACCTATTTGGCACTTTCTGCTTGCTGCTATTTATGGCGATTGCCGACTATACGGCTCGGTTTCGATTACGTCTTAAGCCGCGCGGTTGGCTGGCGGCTATTCCCCTCTCCTGGCGACAACATTTACATTTGCCCCGGTGGCTGAATACTGAGAAACATCCTAGCTACGCGCGCTGGGTCATGCCTGCCTTAATTTTTTTATCGTTACTCATAGCGCTTACCTACACTCGGATTGCGTGGATCGGACTAGCCGCGTTTGTACTCGGCGTGGGGGCGCTTTATTTTCGGCGAATTTTTTATACGGTTATCGTGGGGGCGGCGTTGTTTTACAGCCTATTTTACCCACTGAATAATTGGCTACGCCATAATTACAATGTTGATCTGCAATCGAACCGGCTCATCGCGCGGCTCACCACGCGTAATACGGAAGCGGACTCTATACGGTGGCGAGCTGACATTGCCAATAAAATTAGCCCCCTCTTTCGGCGACACCCGGTAATCGGGTATGGCTATGGTTCATTTAGCCGGGTGTGGGATTATAACAAGGGAGTGGAAAATATTTGGGATAATACCTCGGAAGCTCATAATGATTACTTAAAAGTCGGGTTTGAAGTCGGTGCTATTGGACTGTTACTCTTTCTGTCGATTTTTGCGAGCGCGCTCGGACATGAGTTATTACACCTCAGACGGGGCGGACAGATTACGCTGGTGTTTAGTTTAAGCGTGATCATTTATTTGCTGATGAGCGTGTCGGATAATATGCTGCATCATACGCCGGTGATTTGGTGGTTCGCGGCGCTGTGGGGGTATTGGATTAGTCAGGACAATACACCGAAGACGGTTTAACAATTAAAAAAGAGGTAAAAATATTTCGAGGCAAGGTAATATTTTTTGTTGAAGTATTCATAGATAAAAATTATAATAAAATTTTTTAGTAAGCACATTTTTAAAAAACCGTGTAAAAGCTGAATAACAAATTTATGCCGCCAGACGACGTCACCCTACCCCTGAATCGATCCTATCGATTTATAGGTAGGAGAAAATACTGATGTCGTCTTAAAAAATTAAAAACCTCCCAATTTAGTTGGGAGATTTTTAATTATATAGAGGGGAAAAACTAAACCTTCCTCACAATCCCCAGTTTCGAATCCACCTCAACTTCATCACCATAAGAAGCTCTATTTCATTGGGAATGTGATCTTGATTCTTCAACGTATTCGGAAAAATGCGGGGAAAATAAGTGGTAAGAAAAACGCTCGTATCAAAGTTGAACCACATTCGTCTGCGGTCACTAAAAAAATCAATCGGCAAGCTTGTCAGCAAATATTCAGCAGTCATGGTATTAAGCAAGGAAAACTTGCGATGGAATTCTGACAAAAGGCGTTCAGCCATTTTACGTTACACACCTCGACTAGGCAAGCGAGCAACAACTTCCTTCCGGGATAATTCCGGCAACGGTCGTCTAAGTCGCGTCGGAGAGTCATCCGGAGTATATCCTTCCCGACGGTGTTTTTCTA
>CAZXIF010000042.1:0-6846 GCA_964640395.1 uncultured Gammaproteobacteria bacterium
CATATCAACAGGCTTGTAGGTGTACGGAGTGGGCAGTAGCCGCCTTATTAATTTATTTTTAGCGGTTTTTTTTAAGTCTAAAACTCAAAAATATAATTAGCAAATTAGAAAAAAAGTACACTCCTGATACTATCCTGAATAGTAAATCTGGAAGAATAAATAAACTATACAAAAATGCAATGCCATTTGTTGTTGACCATAAAATATAAGAGGTAATATTTGCACTTGGCTTTTTAGCATAATATAAATCCTTTACTGTAGGCCAATATGCGAGAATATCTACAAAAGCCGTGGCGCCATAGCTAATTATTAGGATTTTGAACAGTATTTCTTGCATAGTTTATACTTAAAAATATTTTTATTTCGCCTAAATGGTCATTATACAGTATCTATTACTATAACGTTCAATTTCTCATGTACTATAGGATTTGTTAACCCAGCGGTAATCGTCCTTCTGTCGCCAAAAGTATACCACAATCTATTTGATACACAATAATACCATCAAAATAATTTCTCATTGCCACCCCAAACCCCAAAATGCTATCATACTCCAACCTAAAATCCCCTATGATCTTCCACCAACTCAACACCGGCTCCTGCCGCAGCTACCTCATCGGCCACGACGGCGCCCCCGAAGTCATCATCGTCGACCCCCGCCTCGAATTTGTCCCCGAGTATCTTAAACTACTCGAAAAAAATCACTGGCGCCTCACCCACGTGCTCGACACCCACACCCACGCCGACCACGTCTCCGGCGCGACATTATTAGTTAAAGAAACCGCCTGCCAATACCTGATGCACCGCCTCAGCCCCGTCACCACCGTATCCGAACGTATCGAAGACGGCACCGTGCTCGATGTCGGCGGCACGCGCGTGCAAGCCCTCTACACCCCCGGCCACAGCCACGATTCACTCAGCCTGTGGCTGCCAGACAAAATCCTCACTGGTGACACCCTGTTCCTCGACGATGGGGGAGCCGGCCGCGACGATCTCTACGGCGGCGACCCGGGCGAACATTTTGACTCTCTCCAGCGACTCGGCAGCCTGCCGGATAATCTGGTCGTCTATCCCGCCCACGAATACCGTGGCCGCACGCCCTCCAGCCTGGCCGAGCAGAAAAAACATAATCCATATTTACGCTATGAAACAAAAGTCGCCTTTGTCGATTTCGCCCACCACCAGAAATTCGGCGCCGCCGATTGGATGGCCAAAGTGGTACAAGCCAATATTGCGGGCGCGCTGACTGCCGACGCGATAACAATGCCCACCGGTCAAGCCACCTGCGAACCCTGCACCGCCCTGGTGCAGGGCGAACCACAAAACCCCTGTGAACCAGTAAATATTCCGCCCGCCGCGCTGAACGGAATCAGCTATATCACCGTATCCGAACTGCAAACAGACCTGGCTGCCAATCCGCCCGTGCTACTCGAGGTGCGCGAATCCGACGAATTGGTAGGGGAGTACCCCGCGTTGCCCGGCATCGTCCATATTCCCGTGCACGAATTACTCAGCCGTGTCTCCGAGCTCGAAGCCAATAAAAATACCACCATCATCTCCATCTGCAAAACGGGCAACCGCGCCCGTACCGCGGCCGTACTCCTGCTTAACCAGGGGTTTAACGATGTAAAAGTGCTGCAAGGTGGTATGAAAGCCTACCGTGAAGTAGAACCGAAGACTAAACGGTAAGGTTCACTCGGTTTCCCCTCTTTTCAAGGAGGGGCGAGGGGAGGTAGTCGGCCCGCCACAAACGACCCCACCTAGCCTCCCCTTAAAAAGGGAGGAATAGTGATTCTCGCCCAAGTGGGGGTTAAAACGACATGTTGTGGTATAACTGGGGATAACAACACTATAGGTAGTGTTTTAATACTGTGCTATACTCTCCACATTGTCATTATTAAAATTTTCTATGTTCGCCACCGCCCTCATCGCCTTTCGAGAATTCCTCGAGGCCTTCATCATCATCGGCATGTTCTTGGGCCTATCCAAGCAGCTGGATCTAAAAAAAGAACCAGAAATATTGTTGGCGGCGGGACTCGGTATTGCGATATCGCTTATTTTACCAATAATAGTGTATCTGTCGGGCGATCAATTGCGCAGCGTACTCACCGAGGACCGGATTGATGTGTTGCAGGGCGCGCTCACCGTGTTTGCCGGATTTTTCCTGGCGTACGTGACTATTTCTTTGCATCGCCTGTTCGGACGTGAGCGCAATCAGCAGCTGGCCGCCGCCAAGGCACAGCTTACGGCCAACACCTTTGATGTCAGTTTATTTTTTACCGTGTTTTTATTCATTGTGCGCGAGGGGTTTGAGATTGCGGTGTTCACGGCAGCTATTTCCTTCTTCGCTGGGTTTGCTCAGAATTTGATTGGGTTACTATTGGGGTTTGCGGTGTCTGCGGTGGTCGGCTTCGTCGCGTATTCAGCCTATATCACCGTGCCGGTTAATAAAATTTTTAAATATACCGAATACCTGATTCTCTTTGTCGGGGCGGCACTCGTTAAAAATGGCATTTCCAAATTATTTGATCATGGACTACATATTGATCTCGGGGCAATTTTACCCATACCGCTGAACTTTTTACCTGCTACCGACGCGAGTTGGTTGGCGCATTCACTGAAGAATTTGATTGGTATTGAACGGGAATTTAGCCTCGTAAAATTGGCGATTATGGCGGTGTACCTGGTGCTGGTGTGGTGGTTGGTGAATCGGCCGCGTCCGATCACCCCAACGGTTTCTATCGGAAAATAGTAAAATAAAAAACAGGCTTTCAAATTTGAAAGCCTGTTTTTTAGGAGGCCAAGCAGTGTTGCTTGGCCGGGTGGAGAGGCAGAACTCTCCGGTGTGGAAAGGGCTACGTCATTCCGTCGCTCGGCCGCAATTTAAGCCAGCTTCCGCTTAGAAATTATAAAACAAAAAGACCCTTTTCAAGGCCTTTTTTCCTTAATTAAAAAACATTTTTAGTACCTTGTTTTATTTTTTCTTTACGTCTATATCGGTGAGAGAAAATCCTAAATCTGAAAAAATTAAATTTCTTAAGTGTATGCCACCAACAAATAAAAGAGCATTTATGCCTGAACCTGTTTTAAAGGCGCCCGCCTTCAGTTTATCAACCATGTCAGGGCAATGTTTTGGCAGCTCCATCACTATATCTAAAATTGCTTGTTCCGCATCATAAGCATTAGTAGCATTTTTTTGTTTTACTAACGCTAGGAGGTGGTCTTTTTCCCCCTCTATTATCTCCTTAATACCGCTTTGAATCAAAACTTCAGTACCCCTATCATTGAGTTGACGAGGTGAATGGGAGGGGGCAAAACGATCTTTCCAAATAGTATCAACCCGTTCTTCTACGACAATAAACCGTTCTCTAACGTTCTTAATATCGGGTTTAATCTCATCAGTAAGAGTTCTTTGAATTTCTTTTACTAAGGTTCTTAGGGTCCCCCAAGCCACACCAATGCCGATCAGAACAGCGGCTACTCCTAAAAATGCCTGGATAGTTCCAATTTCAAGCTTGGCCGGTATTATATTTGTTTGCGCCGGCTGAATTTGTTGTGCTTGTAATAATGCGGCTGTTACCATAGAATGGCTAATTTACAGTATAAGTAGTTTGCTTACTTATAAAGTATACCACAAGAGATTTTAACCAACAATTTTATGTTTGATTTTTAACACAACAGCGGCAGCAGTATTGCGATAACAAAACTAAGAGGAAAAAGCCCAATGAAACCAAGACGATCGTCCCCCCCGCCGCCAAATTAGCATAAAAAGAAATAATCAAGCCACTTATCACTGCCCCCAGAGAAAATAACTCAGCGGCGACTAACGTTTGTTTAAAATTTTTCTTTAGCTGTAGCGCCGTCACGACCGGAATCACGAGCAGCGCTGAAATCAATAATACGCCAACGATGGGAATGGCCAGCGCCACCGTCAACGCTGTCAAAATCATAAAAATAATATTCAGTGTATCTACCGGCAAGCCATTCACCCGCGCCGTCTCTTCATCAAAAGTCACCGCCACCAATTCTTTATAAAAAAATCCAACCACGGCCAGTACTACCAATCCAAGCAGCGTAATCGTATACAAATCACTCGTCGTCACGGTGAGTAAGCTGCCAAACAAATAACTAAGTACGCTACTGTTAAATCCGCGCGCCAAACTGGTCAGGACCACGAACAAAGCCAACCCCCCGGACAAGAATAAAGCCAGTGCCGTCTCACCCGAAGTCTTCTGGCTCACTCGCAGCCGCTCCATAGCCAACGCCGAAATAACCCCGGCTCCCATCGCCGTCAGCAAAGGTGGTAATTTCAAAAATAGGCCGATCGCCACACCCGCGAGCGACACATGCGCCAGCGTATCCGCGATCAGCGCGTAGCGCCGCAATACCAAAAATATCCCGATCAAGGGGGCGATGATGGCGAGTAGCACGCCGGCGAGCAGGCCGTGCCAGAGGAATGTGTAGTGAAACAAAGCGAGCATATTTTATGTTAATCGGTCGGTGTTACCTCACCCAGCCTCTCCTTGAAAAGAGAGGAGTCGTCGTTTTCCCCTCTTTTCAAGGAGGGGCGAGGGGAGGTTTAATGTCCGTGCAAAATAAATTTAATATCCTTGCCGTACAATTTTTGCAAATAATTCTCCGAGAAAAACGCTTTGGGCGCGCCGTGATACGATAATTCCTGATTAATACAGGCGAGTTCGGTGGCTTCGTTCGCCACCACATCGATATCATGCGACACCATCACCAGCGTTACTTGCAATTCTTGATTCAAGCGTTTCAGTAGCGCATAAAACTGCTCCTGATTTTTCAGATCCACCCCCGCCGTCGGCTCATCGAGAAAAATAATACTGGGATTACTCACCAGCGCCCGCGCGATCAGCACGCGTTGGTGCTGTCCGCCGGATAAATCTCCAATCAGCGTATCGCGGTAGGGGAGCATGTCTACTTTTTCTAGGGATTCTAATACCGCTTTCTTGTCTGCCGCCCCTAGTCGGTGCCCGATACCGGCCGCGGCCACGCGCCCAAACCCCACCACTTCGGCCACACTGGCCGGAAAGCGTTTTTCTACCTGAGTAGCTTTTTGGGAAACATAACCTATCTTGGACCAATCTTTGAATTTATTCAGTGGCGTGCCAAACAGGCGTACTTCGCCAGTCGCTGGCTTCAACAAACCAAGCATGATCTTGAGTAGTGTCGTTTTGCCGCCACCGTTTGGGCCGATAATACCCAAATAATCTCCCGGATGAATATTCAGGGAGATATTTTTGAGGACCAGCTCATTGGGCGTATACCCAAATGAAACATTGTCTACAACGATACTATTTTTACTAAGATCGTGGGTCATAATAATATCCCCCTCTGCCCGAGAGGGGTCAGGGGGAGAGGGAGCGTAGCTACTATACGCAACTTAGTTGCATTTGTCAAGATTTGTGTAAGGAACATGGAACAAGGATCAAGCCACTCATATCGTTGTTCCTTGCTCCTTGTTCCTTTCATCTCACGATCCGATACACAAACGCCCGTGATTTTTCTCCCAACCTAATAATCTGCTCCGGCGTGACACCCGCCACCTGATCGCCCAACACTACCATCCGCGCCCCGGACTTGCCGTGCGTCTGCAAATATTCCCACACCCGCGCCACTACCGTCGGCACCAAAAAAACATACACGATATCCGCCGCCGATAGGTCGGCCCGGAAAAAATCTTCCTGATGGATGATAACTTGGGATGTTAATATTCTCGCCTTTAGTCTAGCATACTGCGCGTGTAAGGGCGATAATTCAAAGCCCACCAGATGTTTGGCGCCGTATCGTTCCGCCGCGAATAATACCTTGCCCGTGCCGGAGCCGAGGTCGTACATAACGGTCGCGGGTGTAATCTGCAAAGCTGCCAAGATCGTCGGCACATACCGGTCGGTCGTCGGCACGTATGGCACGCCCGTACGCCAGTAGATAGACAAGAAATAAAGTATGGCAATCGCGCCCATTGCCAAAGCTAGGTACATTAAAAACACAGACAGGTTTTAGAAATAAAAAAATACTCCTTCATTATAAAGGAGTATGGGGAAAAGTTAAATGATTAGTTAATTTTAAGTTTAGCTTGCTGTCTAGCGTCGACAAGTTTTTCTGCCAAATCCCGTTGTTCTGTCTCCAATAAAACTTTGTCTTCTGAGGAAAGAGGTTTTAGGGATAGAAGTTTCTCTGTTACACCATCGAGCTTGAGCTTAAGGGTTTCAACTTTGCTACGTGGTGTCTCTCCTAAAATATGATCTGCTTGTTTTTGATCTACGCTTGCATTTCCTTGTCCATAGTCTGTTGGACGAATAGTTGTTCTAACTTGTTCACCTGCAGGAATTTTCATAGTATTAGCAATTAATATAACCTATTAACTATAACATAAAAAACAACTTTTGTCAAGTCATTTTATTGATTTTTTTAGCTAAAATAAGGCATTATTATCACTTATTACGACCAACTACCATTTTGTCCACGTACTTGGCCACCACGTCAAATTCCACATTAACCACATCGCCAATGTGTTTATCAGCCAACGTTGTGTGTTCTAAAGTATAATCAACCAAGGAGACGTTAAAGGTGTTCTTGGTAACACTCACCACAGTCAGGCCAATCCCATCGACGGTTATCGAACCTTTTTCCGCTACCCACCGGTTATATTTAGTTGGAAACGAAATCGTAAAAACAGCCGCCCGTCCAGCAGATTTGATTTCACTAATAGTGCCTATCGCATCTACATGCCCGAGTACCAGGTGCCCATCAAGTGGCGTCTGCAAGGTGAGCGGTCGCTCCAAATTCACTCGTTCAGGCACAATTTTGCCAAAAGTAGTGGTT